>JBDQII010000371.1:0-4858 GCA_040264395.1 Verrucomicrobiota bacterium | reverse complement strand
GGCGAAAGTCATAACTCCCTGCCAGTATCCAGGTATTTTTTCCATCTGGCGATTGAATCCAATTTGGGCCCCCCAGAACTTGATCTTCGGTTTCAAATTTCCAAACAAGCTTTCCATCTGCAGCCCGTAGTTTGTAAACGAATCCATCTCCCGAACCTACGTAAACATGGTCGTCAAGGACGAGTGGCGAGCTTTCTACGTTTCCCTGAGTTTCGAATTTCCAGATGAGCGATCCATCATTTAAATTCAAGGCATAAACAAAACCATCATCCGATCCAATGAAGACACGGTGTTTGACGATGGCCGCCGATGATTTAATGGAAGATTGAGCTTCAAATACCCAGGTTTCTTGGAGGGATGCTCCTAGTTTCGCAGGTGAAAAACCATCCAGAGAAGGATTCCCTCGATACATGGGCCATGACTCCGCCGAGGCAACGCCTTCAGCGGTATCGGCTGTTTCCGTCTCTTCTGCCAGCAATCCGCTCAGGAGCAAAAAAGAAGCCAGTAAAAAACAGAAAACTTTGGGTTGAAAAAATCTTTGCTGGTTCATCATCAGGTATCCTAAATTAAAGCATTCTCATGAATGTAAAATTAATACCTACACGTATCATTCCTGTTCCAAAAAGCAACCCTTAAGAATTCGAATTCCAGAGAGAAATAAAAGTAAAACGAGTCAGGGTGGTCACAAAATCAAGGGATGATCTCAATTTTGTTGGAGGCGTCGGAAGTAAATTCGCCGATCTCTGCTGCATCCAAATTGTTTGAGGTTAATTCGTGAAGCAAAGATGCTGCTTTGTCAGGTTCAACGGCGAACAGTAATCCTCCGGAAGTCTGGGCATCGCAGAGCAGCAGTTGATCAATTTCGTCGATTGCAGCATCAAAATATACAGACCGTTTGATCGCATCCAGGTTCCGATGGGTTCCCCCCGGGATAAAATCCAGTTCAGCAAGTTGGCGCACCCCTTTTAGAAAGGGAACTTTTGATAACTGGACACGGCCACTTACCCCATCAAGCATTTCACGCAGATGCCCTAATAATCCAAACCCAGTTACATCGGTGCATGCACGCACTTGCGCCTGCTGTCCAATTTCCGATGCCTTTCGATTGAGCGCAGCCATTGAATCGATGGCTGACCGCTCAATTTCAGTATCTTTGTGACCCGCTCTCAATGCAGTCGTGACAACACCGACACCTATAGGTTTCGTTAGAATGAGTTTATCCCCTGGTTTAGCCCCAATGTTCGTCCAGTATTGATCGGGATGCACAAAGCCGGTGACACTCAGCCCATACTTGGGTTCGCTGTCATCAATGCTGTGACCACCTGCGATTTGAATACCCGCTTCTGCTGCTTTGTCAGCCCCCCCTCGCAGGATGTCCGCGAGCACCGACAAAGGCAGTGATTTATCTTTACGAGGAAAGCCAACGACGTTTAAGGCCACGGTGGGCCGACCGCCCATAGCATAAACATCACTCAGCGCATTGGCAGCTGCTATCGCTCCGAATAGATATGGATCGTCCACGACAGGAGTGAAGAAATCGACCGTTTGAATGATTGCAAGCTCGTCGCTGACGCGGTACACGGCAGCGTCATCCGAAGAATGCGTTCCTACGAGTATATTCGGATCAGAGATGGCTGGTAAGTCGCCCAGAACCTGAGCGAGGTCTTCAGGACCTAATTTAGCAGCTCAACCTGCACAATGAGACCATTGGGTCAGGGCGACTGTGTTATGTGTGTCTTTCAAATCCATTTCGATGAGAAGAAACTAGCACCATCAGGAACATTTGAAAACGAATAGTTGAAAATGGTTCCGCATGATCCAAGGGTTGGAATCTGCACTCAATTGACTTGTATATTTCTCTGGAATTCCGGAAAAACACTCTATGTCCCATTGCATGTCGAATTCACAAATGAAATCCCAATCCAGAATATTCAAATCCAATGTGCTGCTGCTGGGTGTCGTATTTTTTTTGGTAAGCCTTGCTCAAGCACAGCCTGTTCAGAGCAAACCTAATATCATCATCATTTATGCAGATGACCTTGGGTATGGGGATGTGGGCTGCTACGGAGCCACTCAGGTAAAAACGCCCAACATCGACCGCCTTGCCACTGAGGGCTTACTGTTCACAGATGGACATGCACCAGCTGCAACCTGTACTCCGTCGAGATTTGCCATGCTGACAGGTCAATACGCATGGCGCCAGAAAGGCACGGGCATTGCGCGAGGTGATGCCGCACTGATCATTGATCCGGAAACAATGACCATGCCTGATCTCATGAAAAAATCAGGATATCAAACGGGTGTGGTTGGCAAGTGGCATCTGGGACTGGGCCCCAGTGGTGGACCCAACTGGAATGGACGAATAAAACCTGGTCCATTGGAGATCGGTTTTGATTATGCTTTCCTGATCCCCGCCACAGGCGATCGGGTGCCATGCGTTTACGTCGAAAACCATCATGTGGTCAATTTGGACCCAAAAGACCCGATTCAGGTCAATTTCAAGAAGCGTGTCGGCAGCGAACCCATTGGAAAAGAGCATCCGGAATTGCTGAAAATGCACCCCAGCCATGGTCACGATCGAACCATCATCAATGGGATCAGCCGCATAGGATATATGACCGGTGGTAAAACAGCTCATTGGAAAGATGAGGATATGGCCGATGATATCACATCCAAGGCATTGAAATTCATAGACAGAAACGCGGCAGAACCTTTCTTCCTCTTTTTCTCACTTCATGACATCCATGTTCCGCGGGTACCCCATCCACGCTTTGCCGGCAAAACAGCGATGGGGCCAAGGGGAGACGCAATCGTCCAAACAGATTGGTGCGTAGGCGAAATCATGAAAAAACTGGACGATCTGCATATCGCTGATTCGACGCTCATTCTTTTCACAAGTGATAACGGCCCTGTGATTGATGATGGATATCAAGACGACGCTGTTGAGAAACTCGGCAAACATAATCCAGCCGGCCCTCTGCGTGGCGGGAAATACAGTGCATTTGAGGCAGGTACTCGTGTCCCGTGGATCATGCGTTGGCCGGGAAAGATAAAACCCGGCAAGAGCAGTGCATTGGTATCGCAGGTCGATTTACCTTCCAGCTTTGCAGATCTCGCCAATGTTGAGGTCCCGCATGATGCCATACCAGACAGTTTTAATGTAATGGATGCACTGCTGGGAAATAGCAAAAGCGGACGTGACCATCTCGTTGAGCAGGCAAGGACCCTATCCCTGAGGGTTGGTGATTGGAAGTGGATCAGCCCTGCAAAGGGTGCCAGAATCAATAAAAACACCAATACGGAATTAGGAAACGATCCCAAAGGCTTACTCTATTATCTTGGTGACGATTTGGGGGAGAAACGTGAATTATCCAATGCATATCCTGAAAAAGCTCAAGAAATGGAGAGGCTATTATCGCAAATCAAAGAAAACAAGCGTAGCAGACCGTAATGAATAGATAAGCTTTAACGTTATCGCTCAACTTTTTTACTTCACAAACTTGCAAGAAGTGGTAATTTTTTGTCTTCAGAATTTAGGCACCGCTTTTAACAGATGAAATTAAATACATACCATTCAAACAAAGGGAGTAGATCTGGATTCACCCTGATTGAGCTACTCGTCGTTATCGCCATTATTGCCATTCTGGCAGGCATGCTTTTGCCCGCGTTAAGCAAGGCTAAGTTAAAAGCCCTTGGAGCAAATTGTCTGAATAACCAGAAACAGCTTGGTCTTGGATTCATCATGTATGCAGATGACAACGAGGACAATATGCTTTCAACCGATGGAAATCCTGCTGGTGGGTTCTGGCCTGGCCCTGGGCGATTGAGTGCCAACGGGGGTTTCACTTTTACGGGGATTACGGGTAGGATGAACAAAACAGAAGCACAGGAACGGGTTGAAGATGGTGTTCGAAATGGTCCTCTGTTTAGTTACGTGCCAGCACCGGGATCTTATCATTGCCCGGGTGATATCAGAACTAAGCGCAACAAGCCCGGAAGCGGCTGGGCGTGGGACAGTTATTCGAAAGCAAATGGCATGAACGGAAGTGGATGGCAAGGAGGTATACAAAAGCCTTACAAAAAAATGACTTCTGTTTACCAACCAACCCAAGCGATGGTGTTCATCGAAGAAGCAGACCCTCGCGACTTCAATCGAGGCACATGGGTGATTAATGTGCAACCTTCACTTGGCTGGGTAGATCCCTTTGCTATCTTTCATGGTAACAACAGTAGTATCGGATTTGCTGATGGTCATTCCGAAACTCGCTCATGGAGAGACCCAGCCACTGTAAGAGCAGCTACAAATTCCTCAAATGGAGAAAACAGTTTTTTCTGGAATGGTGGCAATGCCGACAATCCTGATTTTGTATGGGTTCATACACGATACAAATACTCAAATTATGAACCGCTTCCAAACGCTCGATGATCCTGATGTGAATTTAGCAATAAACATTTCATAATCTCAAAAGCGGACAGAAAAACACGACTTCGGTCCGCTTTTTTGGATGATCACCACAGCTGCAGACGAACATTACCAATCACAGTCATAAAGTCATGAATAAACAAAAATTATTGTTACTTTTACTTGGCCTCCTCATGAGCTTGGCTTCCGGTGAAATGACTGGCTCCTCATGGAGGGACGGGATGACCAAGGGCAAACCAGCACTTCGTTCAGCTGGAAGTATTGCCTTTGGACCTGAGGGCATCCTTTTCATTGCGGATGCAAAATCAGCATCCATTCACGCAATCGCAACAGGTGATACGAAGGCATCAAAGGCATCTCCGGTAAAGCTCAAGGCCATCAATACCAAGATTGCGGGCATGCTGGGGACCACAGCCGATGAGATCCTGATCAGGG
>JBDQII010000370.1:0-4873 GCA_040264395.1 Verrucomicrobiota bacterium | reverse complement strand
ATTGGAATGACGATGCCAGACTCGACCTGCTCGTCGGCAGGAACAACGATACGCTGCTGGCATTTAGGAATGAGGCAGACCAGGAAGCAACTTCAATGATGGTAAACCTGAGAGGTTCACGAAAAAACCCTCACGCGATCGGTGCAAAAGTTACGGCTGTCATGAGTGATCAGTCGTCTTGCATGAGGGAATGTTACGCGGGTAATTCTTACTTGAGTCAGTCAAGTCCGGGGATCCACTTCAGTATACCAAACGGTAAAAACCTGAAAGAAATCAGAGTCCAGTGGCCGGACGCCACCCAGTCAAAACACCCATTTAAAAATATGGGCCAGCACATGGTTCGATTATCAAAACCAGGCATTCGGTAAGGCTGAGGGGGCATTCTGTATCGTACCAGAAAATCAAGCGGAACTTTTGAGAGCGCTTCGAGGCATGAGTTCCCGAGTTCACTTCTCCATGACAACGGGAGACGTTTCCCCTGCAACTTGGCTTGACCTTGGGCCCATTCCTTGCCACATATGGAATCCATGAAACACCTGATTCTTCTTGGCCTCGGAACGCTCGCTCTATCTTGCGGCGTGAGCGGGCAAACTCACACGCTTCACTCTTTTGAAAAGCTACAGTTGACGGACAGGTTCTGGAGTGAAGGAGCAACCTTTGGTGACTTTAACAAAGACGGAAATCAGGACGCGGCTTCCGGTCCTTATTGGTGGGAAGGCCCGGCTTTCACGCATCGCCACACATTCTACTCCGACAAGCGCGGATGGGAAAAGCAACATGCCGACGGCAGCGCTCAAATCATTCAAGGTTATGAAGGCGCACTTGGGACCAAGAACAGCTACTCGGAAAATTTCATCGCCTTCTCGCATGATTTCAATGCGGATGGCTGGGATGACATTCTGGTTTTGGGGTTCCCTGGAAAAGAATCATCCTGGTATGAAAACCCACAGGGTAAAGAACATTACTGGAACAAGCACGACATCCTGGATGTCACCGACAACGAATCTCCTACCTTCCTCGACTTAACTGGCGATGGAAAACCTGAAATAGTCTGCGGTTCAGGCGGCTATTATGGGTATGCAAGTCCGGATTGGTCACAACCCGAAAAGCCCTGGAAATTTCACCCGATCACCCCCAAAGGTCCCTGGCAGCGATTCACTCATGGCCTGGGCGTCGGAGACATCAATGGCGATGGCCGCATGGATCTCATGGCAAAAGAAGGCTGGTGGCAACAACCTGAGAATCTGACTGGCGATCCTGAATGGAAATTTCATCCTCAACTTTTCAGCCCGGGAGGGGGAGCTCAAATGTATGCCTACGACGTAGATGGTGACGGTGACAATGATGTCATTACCAGCATTGCTGCCCACGGGTACGGCCTGGCATGGTATGAACACATCCCCACTCCAGAAGGCATCACTTTCAAGGCTCACATTTTCGTCAATAAAGAACCCTCTGAAAACCGCTATGGAGTCCAGTTTTCACAACTGCATGCCATTGATGTGGCCGATATGAATGGGGATGGGCTCAAGGATATTATCACTGGAAAAAGATTCTGGGCCCATGGCCCAAATGGAGATGCAGAACCAAATGCCGCTGCTGTCCTTTATTGGTTTGAACTCAAGCGCACGGATGCAGGTGTCGATTTTGTCCCTCATCTGGTCGATAGCGACTCAGGCATTGGCACGCAGGTAATGGCTAGAGATATCAATGATGATGGCTATCCAGAAATTGTCGTCGGCAATAAGAAGGGAACCTTTGTTCACCGGCATTTGACTCAAAAGGTGAGTCGGGATGAGTGGCTGCAGGCTCAGCCCAAAGCACTTTTCAAGTAATCTTGCAACACGGCGCTCAAGCAGGTGAAACCAGGTACTACTATCGCTGATGTATGGGCGTTCCGTTCTATTGAGCGGCGCCTGTTTTTTGCGTGTTTTCTCACCATTGCATTTGGTTACGCAGGCTTTTTTCTGAATGATCTAAAGCAGGCAGGCAGTGTCGCTCAGCAAGGTATTTTCCCTCTGGTCATATTCGGACTGAGCCTGCTGCTGATGCATGTCTGGTTCATTATCACTCGATTCCAGGGGGATCCTGTCATTCTGGGATCGGTCGCATTCCTGGGAGGCTTCGGTGTTCTGGCTCAATATAGGATGGGCTTGTTTGACTTTGAACATCCATGGCGTTTGAGTCATTTTGCTTATCCGGTTGGTGTTTTGACGATGCTTTTGATGATAGGTATCTTCAAGAATGGTCGATATCAAGCATTGCGCCGCCTGAGCTGGGCTGCAGCAGGTGTCTCCCTCATTCTGGTGGCAGTCTTGATTGCTACGGGAACACGCTACCGCGGAGCTTATTATGCAGCTGGTCAATTCACCCCCACCGAGATCCTGAAACTTTTGATGGTTCTGTTCCTCGGCGGCTATTTCGCTTCGAGGGAAAAAGAAATACGTCAAGCCACTCAGCGCGGAAAAGCATCAATGATCCGTGTACTTTGGCCGGTCATATCGATCTATGTGATTCTGATGGCCTTGCTTTTGATCCAGCGTGACCTGGGCATGCTTGCTATCCTGACCATGACACTGTGCATGGTTTTGTTCTTTATTACAGGTCAGTGGCGATACCTGATTGCCTCAGGTCTGGGAATCACCGCGACAGGCGTCATTGCCAATCAATTTGTAGCGCATGCACGTGAAAGAATTCAAACGTGGATGGACCCTTTTGGAGATCCTACCGGCAGTGGCTGGCAGATTCTCCAGGGATTATCGGGCATGTTTGCCGGCGGATTCCTGGGAGCGGGTTTTGGCAAAGGCAATCCAGAGCGCATTCCCATCGCTGAATCAGATTTCATGTATGCGGTCATTGGAGAGGAACTTGGATTCGTCGGTTGCCTGCTGGTGATCGTCTTTTACCTCATCTTCTTTCACCAAGGATACCGAATTGCATTCAAAACCAAAGATTACTTCGGGTCGCTCCTGGCGGCAGGTCTCGTTTCTGTGCTCGCATGTCAAACTCTCCTTAATATAGGGGGCGTTACCAAAAGTCTCCCGATGACTGGTATTCCTTTACCCTTGATCAGTCACGGAGGCAGCAACTTGGTAACCGTATTTCTTGGTCTCGGACTTTTGTTGAGTATTTCAGAGAATCAAGGAATGAAGGCAGCTAAGAAAGAGAGCAGGCCCAAGCCCTCCAAGCGAGGTCCAGCAACTAAAAAACCCGCACTTAAAAAAACGAGTTCAAAGCGACAAAAAACTTAGCCTGATTGTTTCCTTCGACCCAGCTGGATCATGGGAACGCCTCCAGAAAATACTTGCGGTATAATTACGCACCTCGATCGAACCATTCAGGCTTGGCCGAATCGTGTGTCAACTTGCCTCGTAAGAATTCCCCTGCAAAAAGGAACTCTTCCACCGATGCAGGGAGTCTGCCACGAGGATTCGATTGACACCTGATTGTCTCGTTGCCTATTTTAGTATGGCTATGACAAAGGCGACTTCCCTCAGAAAGGCTCTCGGCTTCACGTTGATCGAACTACTTGTTGTCATTGCGATTATCGCTATTTTGGCAGGCATGCTTTTACCTGCCTTGAGCAAGGCCAAGAGTAAGGCGCTCACCATCAAATGCATTTCCAACCTGAAGCAGCTTCAACTGGCTTGGGCTATGTACGCTGACGATCACGAAGACGTGATGCCACCCAACAAATGGGGAGCGCAAAATGGCGCTGTCAGTCTCCAAGGATCCTGGATACTCGGAAATGCCAAAAATGATCTGACGGATGAAAACATCCGCGCAGGCATTCTGTTCAAATACAATCAAGCCGTCGGCATATACAAATGTCCAGCCGACAAATCGAAAGTTGAAAAGCATCAGGAAATTCCACGTCTTCGCAGCGTTGCGATCAACTCCTGGTTGAACGGGACGGAGTGGCCGGATTTCAAGGACAGTCGTTTCGTGAAGCAATCTCAGATAATGCGAACCTCCCTTGTGTTTGCGTTTATTGACGAACTAGAGGAGAGAATTGACGACGGGCACTTTGGTTTGTCGGCTCCTGGGCTCGATCGCTTCCTCAACATTCCTGCCGATCGACATTCCCAGGGGGCCAACCTCTCATTTCTCGATGGTCACGCAGATCGCTATGCGTGGCGTGGCCCCAAAACATTAGAGTCCCTGGACGCCAGCAAATCTCCAGAGCGAGAGGACCTGCACCGTCTACAAACCGGGATCCCTCACTACGAGGATTTTCTCTCTGGAAGACAAAAATAAACTTTCTTTGCGAAACAGGAATCAGGGTTCATCTCTTGGCTTGGGGACAAGGACCTTATACCATAGTTCACATTGCGAATTGTTACTCAGGCGGCCTTGGGCGGTTGGAATGTTCCGTTGCAGTATATATCCAAGGAATCGTTTTTACGGCCCAGCAATCATAAGCTCGACATCGTCAGCTCGCTGGTTTGGGAGATTGATTCCAAAAGTGATCCAAATACACATCAAGGCTAATGGAAATACCCAGGCCTCTCAGCGCGGAAAAGTGTCAATGATCTGCGTCATTTGGCAGTCATATCAATCTACATGATCCTGATGACCTTGCTTTTGATCCCGCGTGATCTGGGCATGCTCGGTATCCTGACCATGACACTGTGCATGGTTTTGTTCTTTGTTGAAGGTCAGCGCAGATACCCGATCGCCCCAGGTCCAGGGATCGCCACGGCAGGCGTCATTGCCGATCAATTTGTGGCGCAGGCGCGCGAAAGGATCCCCATCATCGCACTGAGTTAGCGGGATTCGTTCAGCAAATGCTTCATGAAAAATTGAGCCATCCTTTTTTTGCCATAAGGCGTACCCGCAGCCCCGTGCCCCACCCCCGGCATCACCAGCATAT
>JBDQII010000369.1:0-4882 GCA_040264395.1 Verrucomicrobiota bacterium | reverse complement strand
GTTACTGTCTGGAGCATGTTCCGGCTGGCTTGAGGTCCCTTTTCCTCGGTAGCTCGACCCTTATCAATCGATTCCTGAACCGTGCGTACGATGAGGTTGGCGCCTGCTTCTTTGACAAGTTTATCCCTGAATTCAATGGTCTCTGGAAAATTATGACCTGTGTCAACATGCATGAAAGAAAAAGGAATCTTTGCTGGGTGGAATGCCTTTTGGGCCAGCCTGACCATGACAATGGAATCTTTGCCTCCAGAAAACAACAAGACGGGTTTTTCAAACTGAGACGCAACTTCGCGCATGATGAAGATGGCTTCAGCTTCAAGCGCTTTTAAATGAGACAATCGGTATGTGTGCATTGAGTCTATATTTTTACGAATAAAGGGATGATTCGGTTAAGTTGTATTTATTTCAGAACGTTTTTTGCGAAGTTGTATAGTTCCTCCAAGCAAATAGGTTCACTTTTTTCATCGGTATTTAATTCAAGATCTGCAGGAGAAGATTTCTCAGGAGGTTCAAAGGACGAATCTTTGCCAGTAAAGTTTTTGATATCTCCTGATTTTACTTTTGCGTAAAGCCCTTTCACATCTCTTTGCTCGCAGGTTTCGAACGAGCAAGTGACAAAAACTTCACGAAAATCAGATTCCCCTACCACTTCTCTAGCCAGAGTCCTCAGTTCTTTTTTGGGGGTAATAAATGAAGCAATGGTAACGATACCGGCATTCGCGAATAGCTTGGCCACCTCAGCAATGCGTCTGATGTTTTCTTTACGATCCGCATCCGTAAAACCGAGATTACAGTTGAGTCCCGTTCGGATATTATCTCCATCAAGCAGCTGGGTCATGATGCCATCTGTGTGTAACCTTTCTTCCAGAGCGATTGCCAATGTGCTTTTTCCGGCACCCGAAAGTCCGTATAGCCAAATGACACAGCCTTTTTGCCCGAGCAAAGTTTCCTTGCTTGATCTGTCGAGGCTTCGATGGAAGATGGGGTGAATATTCTCCGCAGACATAATGTCCGTTGCTGTTTTGATTGATGGATTCGTATGAGGGGAGGCTTAGATGCTGAAGTCGCTCGAAGCCGTTTCGTGCAAACCGCACTCGCTCTTCAATCCGAAAAATCGAGATTCTTCTTCCGCCATTCCTTTATCAACCCTCTTGGTGGTGTGGACATCGCCAATGCTAAGGTATCCCTGATGCCACAAGGGATGGTAGGGTAAGTCGTGTTTTTTTAGATATTCGAAAACATCCTTGGTCGTCCAATCAACGATGGGATGGATTTTTAGATGTATGTCATCAACGGCCAGCACATTGAGTTTTTTACGGCTGGAACTCTGTTGACGTCTAAGGCCTGCAATCCACCCTTTTGGATTTAAATCTCTCAATGCCCGCCTCATTGGTTCCACTTTATTCATTTGATTATAAGTGGTGATTCCATCGAGTCCGTTTTCCCAGAGCTGCCCATGCCTCGCTTCTTGCCATGCAGGTGAGATATCCGAGCGATACACTTTGATATTCAACTTAAGCCTCTCTGTCAGTTTGTCGATAAACTGATAGGTCTCAGGAAACAGATAACCAGTATCCACTAAAACAACAGGTATGTCTGCCAGCTGACTGGTAGCCATATGCAGGCAAACGGCGGCTTGTGCACCAAAGCTTGAAGTAAGTACCAGGCTTTCTTTGAAATGCCCAACCGCCCATGCGATGCGTTCCTCAGCAGATGCTGATTCAAGCTTGGCGTTTTCTTCCTGAAGCTCCAGGCCGTGGAGTTTATTTTGTTTTGCTTGGGGCTTTTTCGCCATATGAGTCATTACCGTTTGATCGGGCATAGCGTTGTTTCAACGGATCACTGCCATTTGGAGGCAGAATTTCTGTGGATCATGCCTGTTCCTGTTCGTCGAGCTCTTTCCAGAGGGCCCTGGCGCTCCAGTCGCCGAAGCGTTCGTTCGTTTGACGCTCGCCCTTGAAGCGGTGCAGCAATGAGCCGAGTAACTCATCCATTTCGTCGTCTTTGACACTTACCTTGTAGAGTCGGTTCAATCGAGTTCCGGATTCGTTGCCACCCACATAAACATTGTATTTTTTCGGGGCGCGGCCCACGAAGCCCAGTTCTGCCATGTAAGGACGCGCACATCCATTCGGGCAACCGGTCATGCGAATAATGATCTCCTCCTGAGGAATACCTGCGTTTCCGAGTAAGCCTTCAACACGATCAATCAAACCAGGGAGATACCTTTCTGATTCAGCCAAAGCCAATCCACATGTCGGAAGCGCAGGGCATGCCATGGTGGCACTGCGCACCGGTGACTTTTCATGTGTTGTTTGAACTCCGTGGTCTGCAAGGATCTTGTTGATCCCTTCTAACGATTCGGGCGCCACATTCACAATGAGTATGTTTTGTGTCGGCGTGAGGCGGATTTCGGTGTTGTAGCTATCCACTACCTTGCGTATCGCTGTTTTTAGTTGAATCGAATCAGTGTCCTTGATCCTTCCAGCCTCAACGAAAAGTCCCAGAAAATGATTCCCATCGGCTTGTTTGTGCCATCCGAATCGGTCTCCCTGGCGGGTAAATTCAAATGGTTTTGCATCTTCCATTTTGAACCCTATGCGCTTTTCCAGTTCATTTCTGAACCATTCAACGCCTTTTTCTTCCAGCACATATTTCAGGCGGGCATGTTTGCGGTCGGTGCGATCTCCGAAATCACGGTGGATCGTCAGGACTCCCTTGGCAACGTTTTCTACCTGATCACGTGTGATGTAGCCAATCACATCCGCTTTACGTGGAAATGTGTTCGGGTTGTTATGGCTCATACCCAGGCCGCCACCGGCCGTGAGGTTGTAACCAACCAGTTTGTCATTCTCGGCGATCGCAATAAATCCGAGACAATTGGTAAATAGATCGACATCGTTCAGAGGAGGGATTGCGAATGCCGTCTTGAATTTGCGAGGGAGATACGTTTTTCCATAGAGAGGATCCTCGTGATCTTTGTGCTCCTCCAGATCCAGTTGAACGCCCTCAACCCAAATGGAATGGTAAGCCTGAGTGGTGGGTTGTAACGCATTTGACAGCAGTTCTGAATCTGCGTGCACTTCGTTGATCCACTCGTCAGTGGCGGGTGTAGGGGATGCCATTACGTTGCGATTCACATCACCGCATGCCGCAAGGGTGGTCATCAACGCTTCGTTGATGGTTTTCATCAGGGGGCCCAGTCCCGTCTTGACGACACCATGGAATTGGATGCTTTGCCGTGATGTCAGTCTCAAGGTATTATTGGCGTAGTTGGTGGCCAGATCATCGTAAACCCTATACTGGTCTGGTGCCATGATCCCGCTAGCGATCCGTCCACGGATCATGAACATGTAATGCTTGCCTGTTTTGCGTTTATCGCGGTCATCCTGCTGGTAGATGCCGTGGAATTTCAGAAATTGCCCGTCATCTTTGGAAAAGCGATCTACTTCAGGGTCGCTGAGAGTGGCTGCAAGATTGCCTGCCAAAAGGGGATCGTTTTCCTTGAGGATTTCGTTATGCGATAGCTTTTTTTCCGATGCTGGTTTAATCATAAGTAAATTACCTTCTTTAATGAACTAAAGTTCTGAGATTTTGTCAATGCCTTGATAAAGGTTTTTTTTTAAAAGAGAGCTTGCCATTCCTTGGCGCCATGCATAATTTCCTCGTTCCCCTTTAGCGGGGCAAACTTAAACAAGACCTGATCACCTTGACTAGGTGAAAAATCATTTGAGTTGTAACTGAATATGGTAAAAATCCGTTTAAAGCGCATGGGCGCGAGAAATCATCCCGTTTACCGCGTTGTTGCTGCAGATTGCCGCAGCCCGCGTGACGGCAAGTGCATAGAAGAATTGGGAACCTATCATCCTTCCCGTTCTGGTCAAAAATTCGAGCTGAATCTGGAGAGAATCGATTACTGGATCTCTTGCGGTGCTCAACCGTCTGACACGGTTATGAGTTTTATTCGCAAGGCACGAAAGGCTTCTGCTGAAGTTGTTGTAGAAGAAGTGGAAGCAGATACTGCGACTGCCTAGTTTTGAGCTGAGCGGTTATTGATTTTTGCTGATAAGACCATGCAGACTTATGTAGAATACGTAATCAAGGGGCTCATTGAGAACCCGGATTCAATGGAAATCGAAGCTGAAGACAAAGATGGTCTTACAGTTTTCAAAGTCAAGCTTCATCCTGATGACATGGGGAAGGTGATTGGAAAACAGGGTAACACCATCAACGCCATTCGAGGTTTGATGCAAGCAGGCAGTGCGAAGGCAGATGCCCGTTGTGTTCTCGAGGTTTCCGAATTGGAAGTTTAAGTTTGTTCAGTTGAGGGTAGGTCTGGGTCTGTAACTAGGGACCTCATCATGGTGTCTGTTACCTCAAATTTTACATGAAGGTAGACATCATTTCGTTGTTTCCTGAAATGTTTTTGGGACCGCTTAATGAAAGTATCCTAAAGCGAGCTCAGGACAGAGGTTTGCTGGATTTAAATATCCACAACCTTAGAGATTTTACCAAGGACAAGCATCGCGTAGTCGATGATCGACCTTTTGGTGGCGGGCCAGGCATGGTTCTCAAGCCTGAGCCTGTTTTCGATGCTGTGGAAAGCATGAGAACCGAAGGGACTGTTGTTATAATGATGGCCCCCTCAGGGAAGCAGTTTCAGCAGGCGGATGGCGTCAGGCTTTCCAATAGCCAACATTTGATACTGCTGTGCGGGAGTTATGAAGGATTTGACGAAAGAATCAGGGAAGCGCTGATCGATGAAACGTTTTCAATTGGAGATTACGTTCTGACAAATGGTGCGCTTCCCGCAATGGTAATCGTCGATTGTGTGACCAGGCTGGTTCCTGGGGTGTTGGGAGATGCTGAAAGTTCTGTGGAC
>JBDQII010000368.1:0-4882 GCA_040264395.1 Verrucomicrobiota bacterium | reverse complement strand
TTGATCAAGGCTTGGGAAGTTTTTGCCGGAGCTCCATTTCAACTTCCCGCACAGGACGTCCTGAGTTTGCTGAAATGGAGGCAGCCAAACCTGAAACGTAGGCTGCAGAGGCAGAGGTACCATTAATCATGAACGTCGTACCGTTGTGTTCGATGAAGGAGCGCCCCGGAACCATGACATCCACAAAGTCACCCGTGTTGGCATACGATGCGACCTGCCCATTCTGCGTCGCTGCCGTCACGGCAAGCACATCTGGATAGGCTGCTGGAAAGGTAGGTTCAGTGGTAGGGGAGTTCCCTGCCGCTCCAACAAAAAGAACTCCTTGCAGGGAAGCTTCATGAATCATTTGCTCCATTAGTGGAACCGTTTCATTGCCACCCAGGCTGAGGTTGATAATACTCGCACCGGCGTTGACTGCCTCATAAATTCCTTGAGCCACTTGAAAAGTTGACGTCGTTTCGCTGCCGCCATAAACGTCTACTGGCAAAATCCTGATTGATGACTCGCTCTGACCGTTATTTCCGATTTCCGCTCCTTTGAGCAGAGTCTGCGCCATGCTCGTACCATGAGTTGGAATATCTGTTGTCGCAGGCTTGTCGCCTCCGAGATTGATCTCGGGAAGAAGGAATTCGGACAAGGACTCATCACCTTGTACTGGCATGTCAATCAATCCTACAACCAGTTCATTACCATCTGCTTTACGAGCCTTGAGAGAAAACCTTGAAGAACTTCCTCCTCCGTATACTCGATTTTCACCCGGCCTTCCCCATTCAAAATTGTCACTGATTTGAACGGATTCAGAATCTCGAAGTCGTTCGCGTGCTTTGTCTGCGTCTTCAGCATCTTCAAAGGACAATCGATATGCATTCAACTTATCAAGTTTACCGATGATTTTTGCTCCCAATGCATCGGCCACCTCTTCGATGGATATTGGACTACCAGCTTTGATCTGAACGATGATTTCATTGTCGATTTTCTTGGAACGGAAAATCAGAACCTGATCGGAAAGATTAAGCTTTCTGGTAGCCCTTGAGGCACTGGTGGCATACACGAGCAGCTTGGAGGATCCAGCACTTTTTCCGCGGATCAATGCATAATTCAAGTCCCCCATAATCCGCCGGAGAGCTTCCGAAATAGATAGATCCGTAAAACGAGTCGAGACTCTTCTTGCTTCAAGTCCTGGCTCAATCCAAATATTCCATCCCATGCGCCCTCCCACAGCTTTGAGAGCGTCCGCAAGTTCAGCACGACGCAGGTCGGCAGATAGTTTCTCCTGATCAATGTCCCACTCCACATCAGCCGCCTGCAGTCCCACCGCACCCGTAAATGAAGGTGAGGCAAAACAACAGACAACAAAAAAGAGACCTGCCACGAGACTTGGGAAGCTGTGAAGCATACAAGACATATTAACATCGGTAATCTGACTGAGTTGCTGAAAGATTGCAACTCACAGAATTCATTGAAAATTGGAACCCTCAATCATACTTCGCTTAGGTATATTTTCTGCATGATTGGATAATTTCTCGCCGTAATTGGAGAGAGGACCAATATGATCAGATAAATAACGACTTGCTCAATACTTTTTTCTGCTCAACAATTTGCCGTCATGTTCATTGCACCAAAACAGATAACTGCGTTCATTATTCTTGCCAGTATCATCATGAATCAAGGGCAGGCCGCAGAAAACATCACTGCGCCAGAAGAAACGGGATTTGTCTCTTTGTTCAATGGAACCAATCTGGATGGGTGGATCAATGTCAATTGCGCGCCCAGCACGTGGACGGTCAAAGAAGGTTTGATCCATTGCACAGGCGTCCCTACTGGCGCCCTGCGAACGGAAAAACAATACGAGAATTTCATTTTGGAGCTCGAATGGAGGCATTTGGTTCCCGGAGGAAATGCCGGGCTATTTGTCTGGTCAGAATCTATTTCTGCCCCTGGAGTTCCTTTCCTGAAGGCCATCGAAGTCCAAATCCTTGATCACGCATACGGAAAATCAGATTGGTTCACCACACATGGTGATATTTTCCCTATTCACGGAAGTACCATGATCCCTGATGCACCGAATCGAGGTTCGAGAAGTTTCCCAAATGAAATGCGATCCAAGGCCTCTCCGGAGTGGAATCATTACCGTGTAACCTGCATCGATGGCATCATCAAACTAGCGGTGAATGGAAAGGTGGTTTCGGGCGGCAAAGACTGCGTCTACAGAAAGGGGTACATCGCACTGGAATCCGAGGGAGGCAAGGTCGATTATCGTAACATTCGAATTAAAACACTCCCATCCACCAACCCTGCCCCAGAGGCAATTGCCCCCGAGGATCAGGGGTTCCAATCTATTTACAACGGGGTGAATCTGGCTGGATGGAAATTACCGGAGGGCAGCAGGGATCATTGGCGCGCCACTGACTGGAAATTAAGCTATGATGGGAAAAGCACTGCCGAGGAGAAACATTTATGGACCGAGAAAAGCTATGGTGATTTTATCATGATCTGTGATTGGCGATGGACGGCTCAAGCCTCCAAACGTGAATTTCCCATCGTACTTCCAAGTGGAGATTACGCAAAAAGCAAAGATGGCAACCGACTCACTGAAGAAGTATCTTTTGCAGGGGACAGTGGTATTTTCCTCAGAGGAAACACTAAAAGCCAGGTCAACATTTGGAATTGGAGCATCGGCTCAGGGGAAGTTTACGGTTACCGAAATCACAAAGACACCTCTCCTGCTGTGCGCGAGGCCCTTACCCCAAAACTCAAAGCCGACAATGCCATTGGCAAATGGAACCGATTTATCATCACACTCATAGGAGACAAACTAACGGTAAATCTCAATGGCTTGACTGTCATTGATAACGCTCCCCTGCCAGGCATACCCGAAATCGGCGCCATTGGCCTGCAGGATCATGGGGACCCCATTGAATTTGCCAGTATCTACATCAAGGAACTCTAATTGACCGCGCTGGGTTCCATCACAGTTAATTCTCCTTTTTGATGAAAGTATTTATGCAATGTGGGGTATCCTGAATCATGCGAGCATCATTGATAAAAAAGGCTGATCGAATGGTCATCAAATTGGGAACGGGCGTCCTTACAGACGCACGGAATCATCCTGATTTGAAGCAGATGGAAACATTGGTCTCCCAATTGGTTGCTCTGAGAAAACTTGGTAAGGAAATTGTGCTTGTGTCGTCCGGTGCAGTGGGTGCTGGAATGGGGAGCATGGGCTGGGAGCGACGGCCTGGAACGCTGGCTGATCTCCAAGCCTGCGCAGCAGTAGGCCAGACACGTCTGATGCATACCTATTCTGACCTTTTTTCCAAACATGGCTTATCGGTCGGACAAGTCCTGCTTACCCATGCAGACCTCAAGCATCACGAAAGACACCTGAATGCCAGAAATACGTTAACGGCTTTATTGGACCGTGATTTTATTCCCATTGTGAACGAGAACGATGCCGTGTCTTTTACCGAATTAAAATTTGGAGACAATGACACGCTCTCGGCTCTGGTAGCTTGCCTGATTCCAGTCGAATTACTCGTCATTTTAACCACAGCAGACGGCTTGATCGAAGATTTTGCCACACCTGAGGCGAAAAGAATTTCGGAAGTAGAGCAGATTGATGAAAGAATCATGGCAATGGCGAGGGGGACAACGAGTGTCACTGCAACTGGTGGCATGACCACCAAGATTGAGGCGGCAAAGATCGCAGTCAGATCTGGCATACCCATGTTCATAGGCCCAGGCCGCAATGCGACGATTCTCAGAGACATGGCGGAAGGCGCTGATGTGGGCACTGTGTTCCTTCCATCAAAAAAAGGACTCAAAGGGCGCAAGCGCTGGATAGCATTTTTCCATCGGCCAAAAGGTTCCCTGACTGTTGATCAAGGAGCGAAACTTGCTCTGCGTGAAAATGGAAAGAGTCTCCTACCTGGAGGAGTCACCAACATTGAAGGAACTTTTCAATCTGGTGAAGTCGTTCGTCTTCTTGATGAAGAAGGCACCGAATTTGCCCGGGGAATAGCCGAGTCAGATTCAACATCCTTCCAAACATGGAAAGATCATGGTGAGGAAATCATTCATCGGGATAACCTTGTCATTCTCTGAGCCCCATTAAAAAATGAACCATCAAGTCACACCTGTTCAATCAGTTCTTGAAATCATGTCTCGATTAAGGGCACCTGACGGATGCCCTTGGGATAAGGAGCAAGATCATGAGTCTCTTAAATTTCATGCGGTAGAAGAGGTTTACGAGCTTATCGATGCCATTGAAGCTGGAGATGATCATGAAATGCAGGAAGAACTGGGTGACTTGCTGCTTCAGGTTGTCTTTCATTGCCAGCTCGCCAAAGAAAGAGAAGTGTTTGATTTCGATGCAGTCTGCCAAACATTGGCTGAGAAATTGACTCGAAGGCATCCTCATGTTTTTGGAGATACAAAAGCAGATGATATCGATGAAGTATGGGCCAATTGGGAAAAAATCAAACGCACCGAAAAAGAAGGAACCCACCTGGAGCGTCACTCCGCAATGGACGGCATCCCAAAGCACCTTCCTGCGCTTCAGTATGCTGAAAAACTCGCAAAAAAAGCACGCAAAGCCAAACTCATTCCGCTGGAAACCCCTCCCTCAAACAAGCTACCAGAAGACCCCGCACTTCTGGGAGAATCCCTGCTCGAACTGGCCATGGATGCACAATCCAAAGGATGGTCTGCTGAAGCCCTTCTGAGAGAGGCCATTCAGAAAAAAGAAAAAGGATTGAGGGACGTCGAATCCAAATAAAGCATTTGAAGTATTGCCCTTCAGATTTTCAAAACATACCATTCAAATATGGGTATCGTACGTCGTTTAGATCATACTAGGTATCGCGTCAGCGAATTGGAAAAG
>JBDQII010000367.1:0-4927 GCA_040264395.1 Verrucomicrobiota bacterium | reverse complement strand
GTTTTTCTGCTGAGCCTCCGGATATGAGAGATTCATATTTACTCCACAACACCTCCCTCGTGGAACAAGAATATGAGGCACCTTCAATTGAAGAAAATTTTACACATAACCGCGATGTTACTCTGGAAAGCATGAGTTAAAGCACGGCCTATCAATCACAATGTAAATTGACTGCTTTTCTGAATACTAGATTGAAATGAATCAACGATTGGAAACCTTTCGCAAAGGCATTTTTGCTTATTCTGAGATTGGGATTGAGCAGAAGGTTTTTCTGGTTTCAGCCATCATACAGCAACAAGGGATTTCATTGTCTTTTACCATGCAGCATTAACTATCAGAAGTCATTGGGGTAAAGAGTAATCAATATACCTTCAGCATCGATAAAGGCATGTCCGATTCCCTCGAATACAGAAGATTCGATCAGCCCCATTGTGAGGTATTGATCCTGCTCACTATCATTTCCCTCCTCCACCCTGGCATTCCCTATCTCAGCCCACATTTCTCAGGTCTGGGGGGAACCTGCCCTCACTGGCACTGATCCATCACCACGCCTCCAAAAGTCGGAACGAATCAATCCATAATTAGATTCTTTTCTGGATAAAAGCTGGAAACCTGCAGCACTCAAAAAGCAGTCTGGATCCGTCCAATGGTTCGCAGCGATGGAAGTCACCCTGCGAAAAAACTGATACATCACCCAGTGCACCCACCTTGCTCGAACCTTTTGCCATCCTTTTCCTGCCGGGACCTGGAAGTCAGCTACTAACCAACTGGCATCGGGCTTGCACGCATTTGCAATTCTGGGTATGAGGGAGGTCAATTGCGCCTGCGTGAAACAGTCCAGAAAAAAGGGAGTGGTCACCAAATCGAAGGTTTCCGTTCCCAGATCCGTATGCAGGGCATCCACATGTAACCAGATGATTTGTCCTGGATCAAGCCCTGATGCGATGAGAGCCTGCGTGGCTTGTTCCATCATCGGACGACTTTGGTCGACAACTACAAATTGCGCGTGAGGCATGCTTTGAATCAGCGTCTCCAACAATCGCCCGGGCCCTTCACCAAGCATCAGGACTCGAGAGCAAGGCTTCAAGATGTGCAGATGAGCGGTGCGCGCCTCCTGAAGTTTGCTGGACGCGAGGCATCTCTCCATCAGGCGGTATGAAGCAGCTAACTTGTCAAAACCGGAGTGCAATGGGTAAAAATCTAAGTTCAGTGTAGTGCCAGCGGAAAAACATGAGAAAACCACCCAAGGCATAAGCAAGCAGATCCCAGAGATCTGAAACCGCATGATCGAACAGCAAAGGCCCTATAAATTCAGCCGTTAAGCCCCACAAGAGGCCGTGCCAGAAGATTTCAGCCCCGGTAACCCGCAACGCATGGGCACGCAGCCCTAACGCACCGTAGAGGCTCAGTATCAACGGGAGAGCGCAAGGAATCATCCATAAATCATTCCAATGACGATCCATCCAACCAGAATCAGGACTCAAGGCCTGCCAAAACCTGTGAATGACATAGCATGCGATGGAGATGCCCCAGAAAGGATCTTTCAGCAATTTGAGATTCCAAGGTCCTGAAGGGGGTTTCATCACAGCAATGCTACCATGATCAAACCAAACCCTATGGCAATCAATGTTTTAAAAATTAGTGTAATCATTTCAGTCAATGGAGCCTCTCCAAATGAAGCCAACAGACACGCAATCATGAAGTTCCAGCTCCACATGGCAAGTGTATTTCTGGAGAATCTCGAGCCATACTTACCACATGAATCAGCCAGTATGCCTGAAAAGAAAAATGCGCTTTCAGCCAAAAAACACTTGCAATTATCGGGCAACGGTTGGTAACGGTTGCCAACATAGCTCATGGGTAAGTCATTGATCATCGCAGAAAAGCCGTCCGTCGCTCAGGATATCAGCCGTGCCTTGGGCGGTTTTGATAAAAAGAATGACTACTTCGAGAGTGACCAGTACGTGGTTGCCTCGGCTGTAGGTCATTTATTGGAACTCACCGTTCCCCCCGAGACCGAAGTCAAACGAGGTAAATGGACCTTCGCCCAGTTGCCCGTTATCCCGGATCACTTCGCACTCAAACCGATCAGCAAAACTGAATCGAGACTCAAGCTCCTCAAGCGCCTCATCAAGCGGAAAGATGTGGAAGAAGTGATCAATGGCTGTGATGCAGGCCGCGAGGGAGAATTGATCTTTCGCCACATTATCACGGAATCCAAAACCAAAAAAACTATCAGACGCCTGTGGCTGCAATCCATGACTAAGCAGGCAATCCGTGATGGATTTCAAAAATTGAGATCGGATGAAGCAATGCTTCCATTGGCATGCGCTGCAGTTTGCCGCTCGGAATCCGACTGGCTGGTGGGTATCAACGGCACACGAGCAATGACCGCTTTCAACTCGAAATCGGGAGGCTTTTTCTTGACCACCGTCGGGCGAGTGCAAACACCAACACTCACGATTCTAGTGGATCGCGAACAGAAGATTAAGAAGTTCGTTGAACGAAACTATTGGGAATTGCATGCCAATTTCCAGGCCAAAGCCGGACATTATGAAGGCCGCTGGTTTGACGAAGGCTTCAGAAAGAAAGACAAAGAAAGTGATCCAGACCTGAGGCCAGAGCGCATTTGGTCCAAAGAACTTGCTGAGGAAATTCAGAAAAAGTGCCTGAATCAGTCGGGAACCGTTACTGAAGAGAAAAGGCCCAGCAAACAGCTTTCCCCTCTGCTTTACGATTTAACCAGCTTGCAAAGAGAAGCCAATTCTCGATTCGGATTACCAGCTGGACGTACCCTGCAATTGGCTCAGGCTTTGTACGAGCGCCATAAAATGCTGACCTATCCAAGGACAGATTCGCGCGCCCTTCCGGAAGATTATATGGGAACGGTAAAGGAAACATTGAAGGCATTTACCGGTTCCAGTTACGAGAGCTCAGCCTCAAAGATTGAGAGAAACAGCTGGGTCAAACCCAACAAGCGCATTTTCAATAATGCCAAGATATCAGATCACTTTGCCATCATCCCTACTTCGCTCGGCCCCAAGAAAAAGCTGAACGATGACGAGCAAAAGATTTATGATATGGTGGTCCGCCGCTTTCTTGCTGTCTTTTTCCCTCCCGCAGAATATCAAATCACAACACGCATCACCCGAGTGATGGAGGAGGCCTTTAAAACGGATGGAAAAATATTGATCAATCCAGGCTGGCTTGAGGTGTATGGCAAAGCCCTGCCAACCGGTGAGGCTGATCACCTGACTCCAGTTGAAAACGGCGAAACTGTTACCACACAGGAGCTCGATCTGAGAGAAAATCAAACAAAGCCTGCTCCCCGCTATTCGGAAGCCACTTTACTTTCCGCCATGGAAGGTGCAGGCAAACTGGTGGATGATGAGGAACTCAGGGAAGCCATGGGAGCAAAAGGCCTTGGAACTCCCGCAACGCGTGCCTCCATCATTGAGAATTTAATCCGCGAAAAATATGTGATTCGTAATCAACGGGAACTACAGCCAACCGCCAAGGCATTCAGCCTGATTACTCTTTTGCGCGGATTGCAAATCCCAGAGCTTTGTTCTCCTGAACTCACAGGTGATTGGGAACATAAACTAAAACTCATGGAACAGGGGCAACTGGATCGAGATTCTTTCATGTCTGAAATCCAGGAAATGACCCGTAAAATTGTTGAGCAAGCCAAATCATTTGACAGTGATACTGTGCCTGGTGACTTCGGTGTGCTGAGCACTCCTTGTCCTAAATGTGAAGGCAAAGTCAAGGAGACCTACAAAACCTACCAATGTTCAGCCTGTGATTTTTCAGTCTGGAAGATATTGTCAGGACGTCAATTTGAACCTGAGGAGATGGAAACTATTCTGAGCAAAGGTATGGTGGGTCCGCTTCAGGGTTTCCGCAGCAAACAAGGCTGGCCTTTCGCTGCGATCATCAAACTGGGTGAGGAACACAAACTGGAATTTGATTTTGGCGACAAAGATAAGGATAAAGACAACGACGAGGAGGAAGTTGATTTTACGGACAAAGAATCTTTGGGGGCCTGTCCGAAATGCAAGGCGAATGTCTATGGACATGGCATGAATTATGTCTGTCAAAAATCCAAAGGACCTGACAAAACCTGTGACTTCAAAACTGGTAAAATCATCCTGCAGAGAGAAATAGAACCTTCTCAAATACGGAAGCTGCTCGAAACCGGCAAAACCGAACTTATCAATAAATTCATCTCGAACAGAACCGGACGTGCTTTCAATGCCTTTCTGGCGATCAAGGATGGGGGTGTTTCCTTTGAATTTGAACCCAGAAAGAGTAAGAAAAAATCCGCCAAAAAATCAGAAGAGCCTGCCAAAAAAATCAGTTTTGAAGGACAAAGCCCCTTGGGCAAGTGCCCTCGCTGTGAAGGCAATGTCTTTGCGAGTGAATCTGACTACCTTTGCGAACATTCCCAACGGGACACCAAGCCGTGTAAATTCAAATCGGGCAAGGTGGTGCTGCAACAAGCTGTTGAGGAGGATCAAATCAAAAAGCTTCTCGATTCAGGTCGCACCGACTTCTTGAAGGGTTTCGTCTCAAAACGAGGCTTCCCATTTGAGGCTGCTCTTGTGGTTGAAGGCAAAGGTAAAGTGGGTTTTGAATTTGCTCCCCGCGAGGAGGACGCAAGCAATTCAGACTCGGAATCCTGACCCAAAGAATTATGGGCGCCACTGATTCCAATCGCGCCATTCATGACCCGCTCATTGATGCCTTCCTGGAAGAATTGAGGGGTATACGTGCTGCCTCGGACCACACTTGCCGCAATTACGCTCAGACGCTGAATGAATTTGTTGTATGGCACCAGAAAGCCAAGGGATCCGCACCGGACTGGAAGGCGCTTGACCGTGATTCGTTTCGTGCCTATCTGAGATTTCTCGGCAGAAAAGAATAC
>JBDQII010000366.1:0-4984 GCA_040264395.1 Verrucomicrobiota bacterium | reverse complement strand
CTGGCAAACAAACGGCAAACGCTTTCCTCATCCTCGGCGTGATTCTGGTCGTCGACCTGTGTCGTGCCAATATTCCATGGATTCAATATTACGATTACCAATATAAATACGCTACCCATCCGGTATTGGATATCATCAAGGAAAACCCTCAAGAAGGCAGGGTCACCTCAACTCTGAATCCATTTGCTTCCAGTACGCTTGCCAATCAACAAGGAAGCATTCTTCCACGTGTCTACAATGACTGGCTGCAACACGCGTTTCCATTTTACAATGTCCAGAGCCTTGACGTGATTCAGTGGCCTCGTCCCCCAAAGATGGATTTGGAATTCGGTTCAGCTTTTGCTCCACAGGGGAATCACGAATTCGACAAATACACGCGGTTATGGGAGTTAACCAGCACGCGATATATTTTTGGCATGACAGGTTATCTTGATTATTTGAACACACAATTTGATCCGGAAAAAAACCGCTTTAAATTGCATACTCAATTCAATTTCGCTCCCAAACCTGGCAAGGAGAATGACTCTGGCATCGGTGCAGATGATCTGCAAACCGTGATTCAGACCAATGGGCCTTTTGCCATTTTTGAGTTCACAGGAGCGTTTCCGCGTGCAAAATTATACAACGATTGGCGCAAGCCAGAATCAGATCAACAGGCTTTAAGTATTTTAAGCAATCCTGATTTCAACCCGGCTCAAACCGCCCTTGTTTCAGAGGGTGACTTACCCGAAGGACAAAACGGAGCAACACCAGGAAACGCGGAAATCACTGCTTATGAACCAAAAAAAGTCACAGTCAAAACAATTAGCAAAACGCCGGCACTGTTGGTTCTCAACGACCGTTATCATCCCAACTGGAAAGTTTCCATCGATGGAAATTTCGCTCCATTGCTTCGCTGTAATCACCTTATGCGGGGAGTATTTGTGCCAGAAGGCGAACACGAGGTAATATTCGAATTTGCTCCTTCCAATAGCGGCTTGTATGCAGGGTTGTTCGCCTGGATATCAGCTATCGGCATTCTGGGAGTCGGAATCAGGGAACGCGCTACCTGTAATAAGACCTCAGCGACTGACTCTTCGTTTAAAGATCCAAAATAGTTTTAAAAAGAACCATTAGAGGCGATATCACACACACGTGGTATCATGACCTGGATTTTAGAGCTCTCGTTGTTTTGAATGAGCAATGATTTGATTCAGGTTCCTGGCCAAATGAGGTTGCTCCGGGAAATATTCATATCAGTGCGATGCTTAGCTGAAGTAAGATCAACCCGCGCTTGATACTGTCTGGGTAGGATTCTCCGCAGGCGTGAAGCCCGTTAAAGGTATTGAATGGTCATCGGCTTGAACCGATGAAAAAAAGCGCACATTTTAATTCGATGACCCAGTTCTTGCTAAAAGCAAGGTTGAAATCAGGCAGTTCAATTACAGTTAGATTCTCGTAATCGTTACCACTCATTCGCTCAGTATCCCATACTGATTTCTGAAAGGGTAATTCAACATGAAAACCAGCCCCTCAAATATGAAATCAAGGTTTACTAATGACATGCCCCCCCGGGTAACTAGCAAGATATAAAAAGCAACATGCCCATGACGCAGCAGGTCTGTCTCTTGAATAGCTCTCGACCTTGAAGCATGGTTTGATTAAAAAACCAATATGATCCCAATGTTCACCCTGCGTCAGTTAATGATAGCCAGCATCCTTTTTGCTGCGATCTTCATAGCGGATCGCTCCATCTCTCATGCAGCCGAATGGGAATCCGCACAGATCCCATCCATTACGGACCAGGAAGAATCCGAAGTTCCAAAAAACTCTTCCAGTACTGACTGGTATCGATGCTGGGTGAAAGTGCCTGACAGTTATTTTTCCAAACATGAACGCAACCTTTTTGAGGAATCTGTGGGCATCCATTTCAAGGATCTGGTGGGCTCGCATGAGGTTTGGGTCAATGGTGTCAAAATCGGAGAATGGAGCACCATCATACCGCAGGAAAAAGGTAAAACAAACAGGATCTATCGACACAAAGTCCCCGTTGGCACTTTAAAGAAAGGGCTATGGAACGAGCTAGCCATTAGATTCCACAATCCATCCGGTGTGAAAGGTTTCAAAGGTGAAGCTCCTTTTATCATGGATTACTTTTTGGAATGTATTTTTGAGGGAGAATGGGAAATCCGAAGGGATGATAGCTACCGACCGGGAAGAGCGTTGGCAATCCGACCTCAAAGAGCAACCTTTGAAACTTTCCGCGAATCCCAGCGTGTCCTTGGGCGCACTAAACAAGTGCATGGCCCCATGCTTTCTCCCAGTGAATCAGCTGACCGCATGCATGCCAATGAAGGCCTTGAGACGGAATTGATTCTTCATGAACCCACTATTGCACAACCATTCCATTTTAGTTTTGATGCGCACGGTCGACTATGGGTGACCCAATCACGTCAGTATCCTTATCCGGCAGGCATCCGTATGTTGAGTCGCGATAAATATTACCGCGCACATTACAACAAAATCCCCCCTGCTCCACCACACCACGAACCGGGTGCGGATCGAATTAGTTTTCATGAAGACACCAACGGCGATGGTATCTTCGACAAGCACAAAACATTTGTAGAAGGGCTAAACATGGCCAATGCAGCCTTGCGAGGTCATGGCGGAGTGTGGGTGATGCACACACCTTACCTGCTGTTTTACCCCGATGCCGACGACAATGACATTCCTGACGGACCTCCAGAGGTCAAATTGGCAGGTTTTGGATTTGAAGACACACACTCCATCGCAAACGGCCTGACATGGGGTCCCGATGGATGGTTGTATGGAGGTCAGGGAAGCACCTGCTCATGTCGAGTCACTCGTCCCGGTATTGATCCACCGAACGCACCAGGTGTGTATTTTGAAGGATGCATGGTCTGGCGATATCATCCAGATACTCAAGCATTCGAACTATTTGCTGAAGGCGGGGGCAACACCTACGGTCTTGAATTCGATGCACAAGGCCGACTTTATTCAGGCCACAACGGAGGTAACACACGAGGCTGGCATTTCGTGCAGGGCGGATTTTATCAAATGCAGGGCGTCAATCCAGGGAAGTTCGGCCCACCGCGCAATCCTTATGCTTTTGGTGAACTCCCCATGATGCGCACTCTGGATAAGGTCGTTCGCTTCACTCATTTTGGAGCCTTTGTCGAAGGGACCGCCATGCCCTCAGCTCTTCAAGGCATGCTGCTTGCGATTGATCCCCTCCATAATGAGGTCATTGCAGCTCAAAGAAAGAAAAAAGGCGCTACCTTCACCACGCATGATCAAGGGATTGCCGTGAAGAGTTTTGATCACGCCTTTCGTCCTGTGTATATCGCAAACGCACCTGATGGTTCTATTTTCGTATCGGACATGTACGAATACTATATCGCTCATGGACAGCATTATCAGAACCAAATCGATCCCACATCAGGTCGGATTTATCGCATCTCAGGCGTGGATTCACCACTGGAATCGGATCTTGACCTCGCCAGAAAAACAACAACAGAGTTGCTTGTTTTTCTGGCACACCCCAATAAATGGCATCGTCAGACAGCGGTTCGCCTGATCGGTGAGCGAAAGGATCCCCATGTCTTTCCTTCCTTGAAACAGTTCATCATTTCTGAACCGGATATGGGCGCGTTGAATGCCTTGTGGGCGCTTTATCAGTCAGGAGGATTCGATACAGCCGTCGCCATCCATGCACTCAAACACCCGTTTTCCCCCGTCCGCATGTGGACAACTCGCTTGCTGGGAGATTCCTATGGCATCCACCGCAACCTGGGACTTGCAGGAAAACAGACCGGGGCTCGATCGATTCCTGAGAAATTATTTAAAACACTGATGGAACAGGCAAAGGTGGAACCTGATGCGGAAGTGCGTTCACAAATGGCATCCACCGCTCGAAGATTGAGCAGGATACAGGGTTTCGATCTGGTTGGAATCTTGATACGCCATGCAGAGGACCTGGAGGATCCTTATATACCTCTTCTTTGCTGGTGGGTCTTTGAAGCACATTTCCCTTTTGCAACCGAGGCCGTCGTATCCTTTTTGGAAGAAGCCGAATTTTGGAATGAACCGCTTTTTCTGGAACATATCCTGCCAAGGATTGCACGCCGACTTGCAGTGGAAGGGAAGCGCAAGGACCTTCTGCATCTCGCTCGCCTCATGCATCATACCCCGTCGCCGCATGCCAGGTCTACCATGATTAGTGGATTCGAACAGGCCTTTCGGGGCCGTTCCATCACAGGATTGCCTGATAGATTAATCAATGAGCTCAATGTTTCCAGTTCAACCTCGATGTTGTTGCGTATCAGACAAGGCGATTCGAGCGCAATAAAACAAGCTGTTTCAACGATGATCAATAAGGACGCTTCACTGGAGGATCGACTTCCATACGTCAGGGCTTTTGGAGAGTTGAAGCATGCCATCGCCCGGGACGCCCTCCTCGAACTGGCGATGAGTCGATCCGACCTTGCCCTGAGAAAAGCAGCGTTCGCTTCTTTGAATCTCTATGATGACCAAAAGATTGTCGATCAAGTGTTAAAAGAAC
The DNA here is from genome assembly GCA_040264395.1 of Verrucomicrobiota bacterium. Lineage (GTDB taxonomy): Bacteria > Verrucomicrobiota > Verrucomicrobiia > Limisphaerales > AAA164-E04 > AAA164-E04. The sequence continues at coordinate 423 of JBDQII010000366.1, read as the reverse complement.
TTCCCAAATTTCCAGCAGATTTGAGGTCCTCGGCTTTCACCCTCTTGCTGACCAGAGAACCCTGGACGCGAAAACTTTTAGAAATCCTGCATTCGGGTGGATTGCAGACCGATCTCATTCCACCTGATATCGCCGAAAACTTGCGTCTTCACCGGAATCCCTCCATCCAAAAACTGGCGACCCAATTTTTTACTGAAGCCACCACCGCATCAGTCCCTGAATTTCCAGACAAAATCAAGGCCCTCGAAACTATCTTGAAAACTGGTTCGGGTAGTCCATACGCGGGTGAGCCCATATACATGGAGCGATGTGCAGCTTGTCATAAACTCTTTTTCAAAGGTGGAGCCATAGGTCCTGACCTCACAAGTTACCAACGAAATGTGCTGGGACCGATGTTACTCAGCATTGTAAATCCCAATGCTG
>JBDQII010000365.1:0-5021 GCA_040264395.1 Verrucomicrobiota bacterium | reverse complement strand
GCTGCAGGCTCCTTCATTCAGTATACGAACCATGGTGCACCCTGTGAGCACTGATCAATGCATCTGGTCAAAATAAGATTTGTTTATCTAGCCTAAAGTTTAAATTTGGTGCCAACGACAAAAGTAGAGGCATTTCCTGTGCGGAGATGATCACGCTTTGGATGTTCAAGTATTTGCAATGGTTCATTGCTTTCCCTTAGACTGAACATATGAGAATTACAATCTACCTTCGCACCTTGTCTCTTGGAGCGATGGTATACCTTATCAGTTTTGCCTGTTTTGCGGAGGAGCGCTTCACTCCTGATCACCTGACGTCCAATTACCGAGCAAGCGCGGAATCCTTGATCAAGCAAGCATTGAACAGTGATCATGGGTTTGATCGGCTTGCTGAGATGTGCGATCGGTTTGGTCCTCGCTTCAGCGGGTCTGCGACATTGGAGCAGGCAATTGATTGGGCCTTGGGAGAAATGGAAAAGGATGGGTTCTCCAAAGTAAGAGGCGAGCCTGTGATGGTACCTCGATGGGTGCGGGGAAAAGAATCGCTATCGATCACAAGCCCATTGAAAAAATCATGTCGAATGCTTGGGCTTGGAGGAAGTGTCGGGACTGGGCCCGATGGTATCGTAGCTGAGGTTCTGGTCGTTCAAAGTTTTGAAGAGTTGAAAGCGAATCAGGAGCAGGCCAAGGGGAAGATTGTTTTGTTTAACGCGCCTTTCACGGATTACGGAGCCACCGTCGTCTTTCGGGTACGCGGAGCCATTGAAGCGGCGAAGGCTGGTGCAGTTGCAAGTTTGATTCGATCGGTCGGTCCATTTTCCATGCAGACTCCTCACACCGGCATGATGGTATATGACGATGCTGTGCCTCCTATTCCTCATGCGGCGATTACCCTGGAAGATGCCATGCTTCTTGAACGTATGCAGGAGCGTGGAGATTTGCTGAAGGTTGAGCTTCACATGGAAGCCCAAAACATGGAACCCAGCCTTTCACGCAATGTCGTGGCTGAAATCCCTGGCCTTGAATTTCCCGAAGAAATCGTGCTCATCAGTGGTCATATCGACTCCTGGGATGTGGGGCAAGGTGCCATGGATGATGGAGGAGGCTGCCTCGCAATGTGGGAAGCAGCGCGACTGATTCTCAAAGCGGGCTTGCATCCACGACGCACCATACGTGTTGTTCTGTGGACGAATGAAGAAAATGGCATGGCGGGTGTGCGCACTTACAGAGACCAACACAAAGAGGCATTGGAGCATCACGTTCTGGCGATCGAATCAGATGCAGGCACCTTCAAGCCTCAAGGGTTTAGTTTTACCGGTAGCGAAAAAGCCATGCCTTATCTTGAAGCCATCGGGACCTTGTTGAGGCCTGTCGAGGCACAGCGGTTGAAGTGGGGGGCGGGTGTTTCCGACATCATGCGCTTGGTGCCGGATGGAGTTCCTGTGATGGGACTGGATGTGGATCGAACGAAATACTTCTGGTATCACCATACGGACGCGGACACGATCGATAAGCTGGATATGAAAGAATTCAATCAATGCGTGGCCGCCTCTGCGGTCATGACTTGGATTGTTGCCGATATGCCATTGAGTCTACCTCGATAGCTAAACGGTTTTCTGGTTCTGAAACCTGTTTTTTTAAAAAAAGTAATCAAGTGAATTGGTCAACTTGTAAGCATCAATGGACCTTGCAGGGAGTTCCCAAGGTCATGGGCATATTGAATGTCACGCCCGATTCTTTCTCTGATGGAGGATCTTATGTCGATGTTCCCAAAGCTGTGGATCGTGGTTTGGAGATGGTGGAAGAGGGGGTTGACCTGGTTGATATAGGGGGTGAATCGACCCGTCCAAACGCTGCGGACGTTGATGTTGCCGAAGAATTGCGGCGTGTCTTGCCTGTCGTGGAAGCCTTGGTCGCTCAATCATCGATTCCGTTGAGTATTGATACTCGCAAGGTTCGGGTAGCCAGAGAGGCAGTCCAGGCAGGAGCGGTGATCATCAATGATGTGGAAGCCAATCGGCAGGATCCTTCCATGTGGGAATGGGTGGCGGAATCTGGGGCAGGTTATGTCGCCATGCACATGCAGGGGAGTCCTGGGACAATGCAAAAGAACCCACAATATGATGATGTGGTAGAAGAGGTGATTGAGTTTTTCGGGAATCAACTCGATCTTATCTTCCTCTCGGGAGTAAAAAAGGAACAGGTTATGCTCGATGTTGGTATTGGTTTCGGTAAAACCTTGGATCATAACATCAAATTGTTACGCTCCTTGAGACAATTGCGATCACTTGGTCATCCCCTGCTTTTGGGGGTTTCCAGAAAATCGATGTTTCAAACTTTGCTGGGAGTTGAGTCCCCCGGAAAACGTGTGCCTGCGGGCTTGGCTTGTGCCTGTTGGGCCATGCAACAAGGAGTTGGAATGATCAGAACACATGATGTTACCGAGACAGTGCAGGCGCTCAAAATGTGGGATGCCCTGCAGTCCTGATATAATAAATGATCTTTGATGCCTCATGGGAAGCGCTATGGAGGCCAGTAGTAGAGATATCTATTCTGGCTGTGGGTATCTATTTCATCCTCATGTTCGTGAGGCGGACGCATGGCTGGGGGGTTTTCATCGGTTTTCTGGTGCTTCTTGGGTTTCTTGTGGTCACGACAGCGCTTCAACTAACAGTGCTCAATTGGATATTACTACAGTTGTTCAGCTTTTCAGCCTACGCGATCCTGATTCTTTTTCACCCTGAAATCCGTCGGCTACTGTCACGACTCGGGAATCTACCCAATTTCTCTTTGATCCGTGAACAACGTGAGACGATTGAGGTGATCGTTCAAGCTGTTGACCGACTTTCTGATGTCAAGATTGGCGCTTTGATTGCGGTCGAGCAAAGCCACGACCTTTCTCAAGTGCTTGAACTGGGAGTTCCTATCGATTGTGAAGCCACGCCTGAAATGTTGGAGACCATTTTTTTCCCAAACAATGCCATACACGATGGTGGCGTGTTGATTGAGGGGGATCGCATCTCTCACGCTGCATGTATTCTTCCGCTCACACGTCGTCAGGATCTTCAGAAATCGCTTGGTACCCGACATCGAGCTGCGATTGGATTGAGTGAGGAAACAGATGCTGTAGTGGTATTGGTCTCGGAAGAAACCGGTATGATTTCTTACGCGCATCAAGGCCAATTGGTGAGAGGTTTGTCTGTTGAGGAATTACGCTCCATTCTCAGTACTTTGATTGTAAAAGGAGCAAAATCTGAAAAACGAGTTGAAGAGCAAAAGGACCTTCATAAAATTTTGAACAAGAAAACAGTGACCTGAGCCATGGCATCGATGAAGATCATATTCGCTCAAGTATTTTCCAACCTTACCTGGAAAATGGCGTCGCTGATGATGGCCATTGGCATATGGGTGGTGATTCGTGTGGCGGTTGTGGAGGAAAATGAGGCCAGTCGTGCGGATCAAGGATTACGTGCGAGTCGAGAGTTTACCGAGGTTCCGATCATTGTTCAAACGTCATCCACGGACACCAATCGATATGTCATCGAGCCTCAAACCGTTCGAGTTAAAGTGGAAGGGCAGGCCAAACTGCTGGAATCAGCGGATGCCAGCAGGATAAGGGTTGTTGCGGATTTTACCCATCAATCAGGTGAGAACGAATTTGCAGTAACGTTGGCAGTTGAAATCCCACCTGAATTTGAGCTCAAGCATTGCGAGCCTCAAAGCATTCGCGTCGAAAAAGCGGATTAAAGTGGACACTCAGCGACCTTGAGCAAGTTCCATAGAACCTCTCTGTGCAAGAGGGGATGCCAGTCGCATGTGTTTTTTGGCATCGGAGAAACGGGGCTTACTCCTCACCCTGCTTCTTGTTCATAAGCCCAACAATACATCGTCACAAGCCTCCTATTCACAAGGAGTATGTATCCTCATGACACGCTTATTCATCTCGTTTTTCATAAAAATGTTGTTTCTGGTGAGGAAGTCCCACTTTCGCTTGATGGTGCAGGGACCGTCCGCTCCTGTTTTCACTCATATGTGAGTTTCACTGCCAGCTGGATCGCACTGAAGAGACTGTTGGGATTGGCTTTTCCCTGCCAGGCAATGTCCAATGCTGTGCCGTGATCAACGCTGGTGCGGATGATGGAGAGTCCCAGAGTCGTGTTCACCGCGCAATCGAAAGCGAGAGCTTTCACTGGAATATGGCCCTGGTCGTGATACATACAGACGAAGACATCGGTTGATTTGCGTTTCCATGGAAGGAATGCAGTATCCGGAGGCAAAGGACCTTCGACATCGATACCCTTCTGGCGCGCCATCTCAATGGCAGGTAGAATGATTTCCTCTTCTTCGTGATTACCGAATAAGCCATGTTCACCCGCATGAGGGTTCAATCCGCAAACAACAATCTTAGGATGACGTTGGCGGATGCGCTGCAGGTTTTCAGCCGAGAGTTCAATCACTTCAAGAATGCGTTCTTTGGTCAATAATTTCGGCACTTCTGCATAGCCCACATGAACTGTTACAAAAGTACAGGTAATGGCTTCCGAGTATTGCATCATGCACCATCTCTCAGAGCCTGCTCTGGCAGCGAACATTTCTGTGTGACCAGGATAGGGGATGGATGCCTTGTGCAGTGCTTCTTTGTTGATAGGGGCAGTGGTTACTGCCGCGACAATGCCATCCAGAGCCGCATCCATTGCTTTCTGTATGTATTGGTAGCTGGCTAGCCCTGTTCGAGCATTCACTTTGGCCGGTTGAAAATATTGTTGATCCAAGCCTGCAACATCCAGAATGCAAGGCTGTTGAGCCAATTTCAAACTTGGTAAGTTTGTGTCACTGATCACCGGGTAAGTGCATTTTTCACCCAATGCCTCTGCGCATCGGCTTAAAATGTTAGCATCACCAAAAATGACCGGAATACAGCTTTTCAGGACGTCAGGGTCTTTCAATGCTTGCAGGCAGATTTCCGGCCCTACTCCTGCAGGGTCTCCCATAGTGATTGCGATGACGGGCTTACTCATGACTGT
>JBDQII010000364.1:0-5038 GCA_040264395.1 Verrucomicrobiota bacterium | reverse complement strand
CTCAAGTTCTTGAGAGAACATCAAAAAAGCATATGGAAAGTGGCCTTATAAACACGATTTAAATGAATCGGTCTTTTCTGTTCAACAAGGTCAAGCACGAACAAGAATGCATTCCAATCTTTGCCTTTTGCGTTAATAAGTGGTTTAATGCGGTGAGATAATAGTTATTTAGACATAGCCATGCATTTCAAATTCAGAATCATTCTCGCCTCAATCTCTTTGTTTACCTTGATTCAATCCGACAAGGCAACTGCCGCAAGTTATGAAGGCTTTCTTCCCAAGAAAATCACCGAAGTTGAAGCTTTTTTAAAGAAACACCCATCGTTTGATGGACGTAACATAAAAATTGCCGTGCTTGATTCGGGAGTTGATCCAGGTGCCCCTGGCCTAAGCACAACGAGCCAGGGTTTACCAAAAGTGATTGATGTTTTGGATGCAACTGGAAGTGGCGATGTGGATACTTCAGTCACCGGAGCTCTCAATGAAGATGCCCAAGTCGAGGGCCTCAGCGGTCGCAGCTTGCAATTAGATCCAGCTTGGATCGAACCGAATCAGGTCATTCATTTAGGCGTTGTTAACGGGTTCGACCTCTTCCCTGATTATGTCGTGGATAATTACAGAAAACACGCCATGGAACAGATGCTAGAAATGAACACGATCTACCTAGATCAAACACAAAAAGCAATTGAAACCCTCGCTGCCGAGAAACCCGATTATAACGCCAAGAAAAAGGACCTTGAAGATCGCCTGGAATTATTGAACCGGATGGAAGAATCATATGATGCGCCAAGTCCCGTTTATGATTGCGTGCTGCTTAAAATGAAAAGTCACTGGAGAGTCGTCATCGACACAAATCAAGATGGTGATTTAAGAAATGAAGATTTGCTGGAAGACTATTCCATCAAACAAAGCTATAGCCACTTTGGACCGGAAAAACTGACTAACTTCGCCGTTCACACCTACAACGATGGCGACCTTTTATCAATTATCATACCCTCGAGTGCGCACGGTACACATGTTGCCGGTATTATTGGAGCCAATTACCCCGAATCACCCGGCAGGAATGGAATCGCTCCAGGTGCACAAATCATTTCTATTAAAATTGGAGACACAAGACTGGACGGAATGGAAACGGGCATTGCGTTACAAAGAGCGCTTCGAATGGTAAAGGAATTAGGCTGCGATCTCATAAATATGAGTTACGGCGAACCAACATCTACCCCAAACAAAGGATGGTTCATTGAGCAAGTAAATGAATTGATTCATGAACATGGTGTGACATTCGTAGCTTCCGCGGGAAATGCGGGTCCTGCGCTTTCAACAACGGGAGCACCGGGTGGCACGACTTCTTCTATCCTTGCCGTGGGCGCATACGTCCATGAAAGCATGATGGGGATTCAGTATGGAATGGCTCACACTTCGCAAAACAACCTTTACACATGGTCATCACGAGGCCCAACAGCAGATGGCGATTTGGGAGTCAATTTCTGTGCTCCTGGAGGCGCGATAGCGCCTGTGCCGGCGTCCAGTCAGGTACCGGCCATGCAAATGAATGGAACATCAATGGCATCACCCTATGCGTGCGGCGCCCTCGGCCTTATCCTTTCTGGTCTTAAATCCGAGGGCAAACCCTACTCTCCTTATGGCATCCGGATGGCTGTTGAGGAAACAGCCCAAATTCAGGGGCACCTGGACTCGTTCTCCCAAGGTCACGGAGTTATTCAGGTCAACAAAGCGTTTGAAAATCTTCAATCCATTTCAGAAAGTCGATCGAATATTGGATTTGAGATTAAAAATACCAATCAATCTTCAGAAAGAGGGATTTATCTGCGTGAAAACACGCCCTCAATAACAACTCACAAATTACGAATCCAACCATTGTTTGCAAAGGCTACCAAGGCACATACCAGGGCAATATTTGAAAATTGGGCAGTATTAAACTGCGAAGCGAGCTGGGTTTCTTTCCCCAATTCCATACTCATCAATCAGAAAGGGGGCAAAATGAACGTGACGATTGATTCTACAATGCTTACCCCGGGCGCGCATACAACTTTCATCCAGGGCAAAGATCAATTCAGCGGAAGGACTCTTTTCAAAATACCTGTTCATGCCATCATTCCCTCTTCCCTTGCAGGAATTGACGAAACTGAATGGAAGAAAAAACTGCAACTTCAGCCCGGTGAAGTACAGAGAGTTTTCTTGAAACCTCCGGGCTGGGCAAAATGGGCAGAGATACGCATTCAATCAAATAGCTCTGAGTCAAATGATCGACTGGTCTTACATACCACCCAGCTCTTGCGATCCCAACGCTTCAATCGAGCTGAGTGGAAAAGATACATCTCAGCAAGGTCACTCAGCAATTATCAAGCATCGGTTCCCGTCCATGGCAATCCAATGATGGAATGGACATTTGCATCCTATTGGTCCAACCAATCGTCCATGGAACTAAATTTTGAAATCAAGTTTAAGGGGTTGGAAGGCATGCAGCAAATGTATGTCATGAGTTCTGCACTCATTCCTGTCTCCGCAAACATTCAAGGAGTGCATGATACCATTGAACTTCAACCTCAAGGCTCGCTGACCGAAGTAGAATTTAGCCTATTGCCTTCCAATGCATCCATTCAGCGATCGAGCGATCCGCGCGATATACTTGTCAATGATCAAAAGCTACATCGCTTGGATCTGTTTTACGAGTGGGAGAACACTCGAGCAAGTTCCCTGAATGTGCACTGGGATGCGCTCGCGGAAGTTCTATATGATTCCTCATACTCATCATTGCTATGGAAGGTGGAGGGGCCAAACGGTCGTGTCTTGACTTATGACGATGCATGGAGTCACCCCGTTAAGATAAATAGAGGCACACATCGCATTTGTTTGACAATTTGGCATGAGTATAAAGAACTACTCGAACCATTCAGAAAACTCCCTCTTAACCTGAGCCTCCCTTTACCTCAATCCGTTCCTATTGTGACAGTTACCACTTTATCTGCAGTGAATGAAGCGAAATTTGAAACATTAGACAAGGACGAAAACAAATCTTACTGGATTTCCGTAAAGGAGATGCCAAAAGACAACGATACAACATCATATATTAGCAAAAGTTATTCAGGAAACCTACAATGGCTGGATAGTAAAAAGCATCATGGTGCTACAATCCGGTCTAAAGTGGTTGTCAGGCCATCAAATAGATCTGGTCCTCCCATTGAGAACCCCGCCCTATGTGACTCCAGTAACTTGGATCAAGACCTTGAAACACTTTGGTGGCATTTACGATTGGATCGGCTCAAAGATCTGGCTCAAATTGAGGGCAACCCAGAGCAGTTTGATGCCCTCTATGATTCAATGTTACTGGAGAAACCCCACTCAATGGAAATTCAGAAGATTCTTCTCAGTCGTCTGGACACCCAAAATCGAAAAGCGAATCTGAGTCGTATCTTACCCTTATTGGAGCAAATGCTTCAACAACTGGATGAAAACACACTCAGGAAGTATTTCTCCGAAAGGAGACAAGTGAAATCCAAAAAAGAAGGAGAAGAAGAAAATAAAATGAAAGAGGATAGAGCACTGCTCCTGAATCTTTTATATCGAAAAGCACGTGCCCTGGCCTATCAAGAAACTGTAATGAAGAAACAGACAAAAGACTTTGAGGAAACCTTGGCAAACCTTCGGTCATGGGTCGATACAAGCGAATCAGACTATCGATTGCTTGATATACGTGAACTTCGCCGAAAAGATTGTTTCGGCACCGCGCTGACAATGTTGAATGATTCCATCAAGACAGATAGAGACAATTTGAAGTTACTCCGGAAAAGAACTAAAATACTGCAATCTCTGAGTTGGTCATTCTGGGCTCATTATCACCACAGACATGCTTATCTGAGATTACCCACGCAAGTAGTATCAGTGGAAATAAACAAGACTCCATAGTCCACTAAGCAGGAGTCCGCGTGAAGAGAAGTGAAGAATTTGAATCAAATTTCAATTAAAGTTGAACTTGCAAAGGATCAATAAAATCATCATAATCCTACATTTCGTTTGAAAATGTAATCGTTTCGGTTATTTTTGAGTGGGAAAATACGCAGGCATCTAGGCATTAGGAATGGCAAATAATGAATTGGCGGTCTTGTGGCAGTGTTTTTTGCACGGCAATAACAAGAGGCAACCGCAATAACCCGTTTAAGGGCAAACCTGACCACCGCCTTTAGCCAATCTATGCAGTTGAATATTCGCTATTTTTTATCGTGAATACTCGCTCAGTATTTTAGGCAAGAATCAGGATCAAGGCTCAAACAGGATAGATTTACTGCTCGTCGCAGTAAGCAAGAGAATTATTTGTAAACCATATGGTCAAAAAATCTAAGGCAAAAACAGCCAAAAATAAGTCAGCTCCAAAGAAATCAAAGGTCGCAACCAAGAAAGCCACGGTTGCCAGAAAAGCGGTTGTGCCCAACAAGCCGAAAACCGCTAAGAAGAAAGCGGTCACCAAAAAAGCTGTCGCACCTAACAAGCCAAAAGCAGCCAAAAAGAGAACAGTTTCGAAGAAAGCAGTCGCGCCCAACAAGCCAAAAACCGTCAAAAAAGCGACCACGGCAACAAAAAAAGTTAAATCGAAGGTCAAAGCAGCAAAGCTCGTCACCAAGATTTCCAGTGCGGACAAAAAAAAGCAGAAAGCTTCGACTCCCAGAAAGACAGCGGTTAAAAAAGCCACTGGTAAAAAAGTTTCCTCCGCAGGCAAAAAGGCCGAGACAAGGCCCGTGGTGACAACTGTCTCAGCGCCAAGGAAGCCTGCCAGCACAAGGTCGAAATCAACCTCCAAGTCAGCCAAGAAGCAGACAAAAAAAGAATCAGTAGCAAGGACGAAGGAAATCCTTGAAGAAATCCAACGTCAAGCCAAGGCAAAATCAAAAATCAAATCAAGCGGGGATGCGGAAGCGCCTCCTACAGGTAAGTCAGGTGTCAATCTTACTGAATTTGTCAAAGAATTACTGAGCCTAGCCCAAGAGCAAGGTTATCTAACGTATGGTGACATCAACGAAGT
>JBDQII010000363.1:0-5039 GCA_040264395.1 Verrucomicrobiota bacterium | reverse complement strand
TTTCTCCGCTTACTCTTCGCAACCAGACTGCTTTCAGTAAAATAAAATCCGTCGTTAGTGGAGATACAAAAAAATTACTTGAAGAATTGAAAGCGGCGCTGCCGACTCCTGATCATTCACTGCAAGATCTGATCGACCGACGTGTAGATGGTTTTCATTTACAGAACGCCAATTTGGCCAATGGACGGGCGTTGTTTAAGCTGGCCTGCGCGCAATGCCACCAGATTGCACGTGATGGTGCTTTGATTGGTCCGCAATTGGATGGCGTCGCGAGCAGGGGGGTAGCCCGATTAATGGAAGATATCCTTGATCCAAGCCGAAATATGGACCCTGCTTTTCAGGTTCACCTGATCACATTGGCTGATGGTGAGGTATTGTCGGGAATACCGAGAAGAGAGCAGGGGAACGCGTTTGTTATGGCCGATGCTTCCGGTCAGGAATTAACAGTCAATCTCTCCGATGTCCAAACTCGAAAGCAGGTGTCTCAATCACTCATGCCAGATAATTTTGATGAATTATTCGATGATCAGCAATTCACTGATCTGGTAGGATTCTTACTGCAAACATTACCCCAATAAGGATGCTCGCCAAACTCAATAACGTCCGTGATTTGAAGCCTGACAATTTAGCCCTAATTACATCCAAAATATATATTTCACCAAACACATATGACATTTAAACATTACATGTTAGCGCTCGTTGTTTGCTTTATTGCCACGTTTTTTTCGTCACCGCTAAAAGCACAAATGTTGTCTGTGAAAATTCAAACGCAAGGCCATCAGGCAATAAAGTTGAACTGGCTCGATGCAGGCAGCTCTTTCACATACGCGGTAGAGTATCGGGATTCACTTGAGAAAAATGACTGGAAATTATTGCCACGAAGGGGAGGGTGGCCTGCCCGTATCTTTACTTTTGAAGATGCCCTGAAAGAAGGGACTGGGAGTAGATTTTACCGCATTATTGCTTCTTCAATGACTCAGGGTGCTGATAGAGGCAAATTGATTTCCTGGGAACTTGTGGATGAGCTGAGCGCATTCCAGCTTAATTTTGGGTTAGCATTGTCCGGTATAGATTCATTTATTGCTGAGCAAGGAGTCAAAATCTACAAATTGACATATGAGACTATCGACGTTCATGGAAGAGTGACCATGGCTTCAGGGCAAGTAGCATTACCCGAAAACAAAAACCAGGCCTTGCCCCTCGCATCCTACCAGCATGGAACGGTCATCAACGCGGACGAAGTACCGTCTAGGTTCTCATTCAGCAATCAAGAATCTATTGTAGCCCCAATCATGGCGTCCAATGGTTATATCGGGATTGCGCCAGATTACCTTGGTTTGGGAGATTCAAGCGGCCTGCATCCATTCATACTGGCCAAACCAACAGCCACAAGTGTGGTGGATATGATAAGAGCAGCAAAATCCCTTGCGCAGAAGGAAGATTACATTCTTTCGGACAAGCTCTTTCTCTTTGGTTATTCCGAGGGGGGATACGCCACGATGGTTACCCATCGGGAAATGGAGCGTCAGCATGCGGAAGAGTTTTCTGTGACGGCATCAGCCCCTATGGCTGGACCTTATAATGTCTCAGATATTTTGATTGAAACCATGCTCGGTGATCGAGCCTACTCAAATCCTTTCCACCTGGCTTATCTCATCCTGTCATATCATGACGCATATGGTTTGTTTGAAAATGCTTCAGAAATTTTTTCGAAGAATTTTTCTCCGAGAGTCGAGGATTACTTGAATGGTATTTCCAGTTTTGAATCACTTAGTTCGGGATTACCCAAGATTCCACTGCAGATGTTGAACCCGGATTTCGTCGAAGAGTTTTCAGATAATCCTGCTCATCCTTTCCGATTGCTTCTCCAGCAGAATAATGTGTTCCAGTGGGCGCCAAAAGCACCCATTCGTCTGATTCACTGTTCGGGGGACCTGACGATTCCTTTCGAAAACTCGCAACTGGTATTTAATCACATCAAACAGATGGGAATAGATCAGGTTGAACTCATCAACCCATCAATGACGGGGGACCATTCTCAATGCATATTACCTGCGCTGGCAAGGGCCAAAGAGTTATTTGACGGAATGAAAGAATAAAGGAACGATATTTTAATGATTGTCCCCATTCATTCAGCTTGCTGTTGAATGTGCTTAAAAAGCATTTTGCAATGCGGGGTTTCTATAACAGAATTCACTCAGCTTCAGAATCTTCGGGAGGCAATTCAGAGTATGTTTCGCACATTTGCTGCAGGACCTGACTAAAATCATCCAGCCCAGTTGCAGGTAAGATAATCGTATCTCTGCGACCCCCAACATCTTCAGTAATCCTGAGAAATCGACCTCTGGGATTTTCCTTTAAAGTGAAAATGAATGTTTTTCGTTCTACCTGAATTTTTTCAGTCCGAAGTGTGTCTTCGTTGATATTTGGCTTACCACCGTAAGATGGTTTATCGTTAGAGTTCATAATAATCCTTTAAAATTACACTGAAAACCTGATCTGGAATAAAATTGAATCTCATAGAGTGCGTCTGTTTTGTCAACCGCGAAATTGTTGGGCCCGTAATTCCCTGTAACCGTCGGCTCCATTTGAAACATGAAGAAGATGCGAAAAAGATCCACCAAGAATGATCAGATGCAGGAAATAAAAACCTGTTTTCCAGGTGCGATATGCCTTCGATCCTTGCCGTTGGTCTTCGTTACTTGCACCGGCTTGATGTGCTTTGAGGTGATGTTTTTGCATCATCGGATAAATATTCCACTTGAGTAGAGCAGTTGTGATGATCAGGAAAATTAAAATGCCAATCCGGAGACGGAAAATAGGACGTCCTTGATACCATTGGATGGCACATAGTTGAAGTAAAGCTACCCATGCACAAAGCAAAATCAAAGTGATGTAATGTTTTAGCAATACGTGCATCGCTGCTGCTGCAAATGGCTCCGGAATCAATTCGACCATTTCCGGGGATTGAAACCCTGATCGAATACAAATCAAAAACAGAAGCGTCGCACCAAACCAAAGGGACGCATTGGCGATTCCTATGATACGTAAAAGTGGTAACACAATTCAAACCATAGATAAGACTGCCACGGTGAGACAAGAAACCTTTTTGATTGCTTGTTGATTAAAAAAGCGAATCACCGGCAAGGCAGGGCCTATTGCAATCTTACTTTATTAAACATAACAAATATTGTGCGAAGTTTTAAGTATCGGGCAATTGTCGTCGCTTATTTGGAATTTGGACTTGAGGAAATTCAACTGATTTTCTGATGCATAGTCTGTCTTTTTTGATGAGTGTGCGTTTTCTTATTTTGAATTCCAGTGTTTTCGGAATCCAGTGTTTCCAGATAAGGTCGCAAAACAATCGGGCGGTCATTCCTGCCACCGTGTTGATAATCCTCCCATAAAGACTTTGCTGCACGCTCAGGTTTGATCGAAGCAATTTCAACTAAGAAATTGAAGACGCATTCAAGAAGTTTTGTTAAGGCAATTCCGTGCCTGCGACCGGTCGTGCGATAGAGCCAATCGCTGAATTCCAGGAAACTTTTAAACGGATCTTGCGATTTTTCCCAGATCAAGTGAACCGATTGCATGAAATTCCCGCTGTTGCCGACCAGATCCCAATACCTTGCAAATCGTTTCACTCGTTGCAAATCTGCAAAAGATATGTCTTTTGTGTTTAAAACTTCATAAGGCGGACAATCATCATATGACATTTCAAAGTCTGCTTCGTGCCGCACAATGGGCGTTCCACGTAATCGCTTCAAGATTCCGATTTGAATTTCCTGCGGATTTAAATGAATCAACCGATTAAATCCCTTGCCAAACGATTCCAGATTTTCACCCGGTAATCCTGCGATTAAATCTACGTGCAAGTGTACACCTGTCTCGTTGCGCAGAAATTTTAAATTATCTTCAAGTTTCTCCAGATTCTGTCGTCGACTGATGTTGTTCGAAACTTCTGTGTTAAAGGATTGGATACCAATTTCAAACTGGATACTACCCTCCGGGAATTCTGCAATGATTTCCCTCAAGGGCTCAGGCAATCGATCTGGAATCATTTCGAAATGTAGAAATAATCCAGGTTCCATTCGCTCAAGGAAAAAATGGAGTATCGCTTTGCCTGTATTGATGTTCAGATTGAAAGTTCGATCCACAAATTTAAAATGACGCAATCCTCGCTGGAACAGTTGATCCATGGCTTGCAGAAAGGGTTCAATCGGGAACGCTCTGACAGGCACATCCAGTGAGGAAAGACAAAATTCGCAAGTGAATGGACAACCACGAGATGCTTCTACATAGACGATTCGGTTTTGAAGGTCTGCTGAAGCGTATAAATCATAAGGATGATGAATGCTTTTAACATCAGGGATGGTCGCGTGTATCACTTTTCCTAGAGTCAAATGACCAGCTTCCGGTTCAGTGAGCAGGTCTTTGCACAAATCGTAAAAGGCAAAGTCAGCTTCACCAGTTATAAGGTAATCCACCTGCTTGAGCCATTCCTGTTCCGAGTGTTCATAGCTAACTTCAGGTCCACCTACGATGATTTTTAAATCTGGTTTGAGTTTTCTGAGGATTGATACCAATTTGGAGGTTGGCTCAACATTCCAGATATAAATACCGAAGCCAAGGATTGTTGGTGATTTGTCTAATATACTTTCTGCGAGGTCATTGATTTTCTGATTGATGTCAAACTCAAGTATGCTGGTTCGCTCGGCAAGCTCCTGCATGTTTGCATGCAGGTAACGTAGTCCAAAAGATGCGTGAATATACTTCGCATTAAGCGTGACTAAAATAATTTTGGAATGCATTCAGAGAAGAAATAAAGAGTAAGATGAAATACAAGTGGTTTATTTTAACGCAATTACTCTAAGTGACAAAAAAACGTATTTTTTTATCATGAATCTAAACCTTACCCTGCTTTCTCCAGCGATATAATGTCGTGGGATGAATTCCCAGCTGCGCAGCAACCCAACCAAGGTTTTGGTCCGATTGAGCAAGAAGGTCTCTGGCTAAAGCCATTTTTTGCTTTGGAGACA
>JBDQII010000362.1:0-5060 GCA_040264395.1 Verrucomicrobiota bacterium | reverse complement strand
CTCAATGACTAAACAAAAACCCATGACTATACGTCGTAACATCCGTTTGCAGTTTTTTGAACCTAGGAGGCTTTCTAATACGCTAGCGTTTCGCCGGGGGTGAATGTAAGCACCCAGACAAACAAACCTCGTTGGAAGGGATCTTACTATAATTTATGCCTCATATATCTACCCTTAATGGGTGTGGTAAAGGCATTGGCTCATTGTTCATCTCAGTGGAAAAAGCGCAGGATTACTTGAGTAGGAGGTAAGGTTTAGTCACCGCCGCCTTCACCGCCTTCACCGCCCTCAGGCCACTTACCGTCACGAACCCGCTTGCTTATGAAAAATAACGACATAAGCCCAGCAAAAATGATACCTACACCTGGGTGGACTTTCTCTGGATTATTTACCCCCCCAATGAGTCCTGCGAGGGGCATACACACACCCCAGAAAACCCACTGGACAGAATCCCAAAAAGTCCCATCCCAGTATTTGCTCAACGGTTCGTGAGGCGTTTCTTTGCGGGGAGTCAGCTTTGTGACATGAAAACCAAAATCCTGGATTTGCTCCAAAGCTTGTTGCTCATCGGAACAGAACACCGAACCAGTCACTGACTTACCGGATGAGTCCAGTGCCTCGTATTCGTATTCTGGCATAACCCCATACACACCACAAAATGAAAACTCGCGCCATTACAAATTGAGCCAGTTTTTGTAGCACTGAAAAAAAATTACTGGAATGGATTATTCAGATACTTTTTTCAAAATGATATCTGGCTCCTCGCCTTCAGGAACTCCATTGAGTGTTCGACCAATAATACGGTGAGTAAGCTGCCCGTCTTTCGAATAATCCATGAGACACTTTTCATATACTTCACCCTGCTGTGTATCGCCACCTCTCTCCCAGAGAAAGGCTTTGTTGTAGCCCCCGATAAGTTCGGCATGGATTTGGCTGCCCTTTGACGTATGACCATTCATGAAAATCGCACGTTTCCTTGGGTTGAAACTGAAAATAATATGCGCATCAAAGCTACCGTCAGCAAAGGCCCACTGCCCGATCATAATGGTTTTATCAGCATTCCATTTGCAAGTGAAGGTGATGTTTTTCTTACCTTCAGCGACTCCATAACTTTCAGCGTTCTTGATCTGAACGCTCCCCTTAAAAGTCCCTATCATCGGTTGAAGAATCGAAAGCTTTTTAGCCGCTAACGTCTGGTAGTGGTTTTCGCCAGCCTTACTGACTCTGGTGTATGTAAAAAGCCCACCCTTATTTGTAACGTCTCGAAACTCATACCAAAAAGCATCATCGATTTGAAAGGTATACCTTATATTTGCATCCTGCCACCCTGTCCATTTACCTGTTTCCAGATTCTTTGAATCCATCTTGAAACCATTGAATACAAGTGTAGGACCATTAGCCCTGGTAACTTTGAATTTAAGCTTCCAATGGTTATGAATAGACCCGTCGTCGTTGGTCGTCGTTATAGTTTCGATAAATGTATTTACTTTGTCCGTTGGAACAATTTCCTTTTTCCAGGTTCTGAAATTACCTTCAGCCAGGGGGCGATCTCTTACCCAAGTTCCGGGTATCAACGTGGATTCGCCCAGTGCTTCGCCTTCATGATGATCTGCGATTGCCGCAACTAGGCTTAGGGCAAGTGCTAAAAGAATATTAAGCTTTAATGTCATGGTTTTTGAAGATTTTCTATATTGATTGATTAGTTCGAATACGATGGTCAGCTACAACTTATTAAACGCTACAGACCTTTCAAAGGGGCCATTATAAATTCATATTGGATTTGTAGTAACATCCCACTTAAACACCCCATCACGGGCTGATTATTGAAAATACAGGGATACGACCCAGTGCCTTGGGAAAACGTTTTGAAGGCAGGCCAAGCACTGTCTGGAGCCCATGGGGGCAACAAACCACATCAGACGACTCAGAAAGGGCCAAGGGAGGACGCAGGAAGAGCCTGAAGCAAATTGCCTCCGAGCTTAATGCGGCAGGTCATAGACGGCCTTGTGGAAGGAAGATAGAACCTCACAACGTTCGAAGTGTTTTCGATATGAACCATAGAAGTAGGACCTGATTGCTGGAAACTCGCCAAAGCTAATTGGCCTGCCCGGGAGGGTTTTCACCTCACAAAACCAAAGGTGTTGCAGTGGGATAGCATACAGGGGGATAATGATATAAGAGCGGCTGATCATGAAAAAGCCTATGGTCTTTTACTACTCTCTGTCCTCTGTCACATTTGGTTGTGAATTAATCCATGCCACAAAAAAGTAGAAAACGATCCCCGTTACCTGCAAGACAACGGCAAGCCCTATCATGAGCCACATGGTGCGTATTGCACCAGAGCGTGTGTGAAGGTTTGCGGTTTCGCATGCTGCACAAGCCCAATAATCACCCTCTGGGTCCTCCAACAATTTACGGTCACTTTCATAGGTAACTTTTTTACAAATATTACACCAAAGCCCCCCTGGATCCATTGATGGTATTTCTTCTGCCCAGTTGTAGCAAAGCCTAGCTCCGGCTAAAAACAATGCGGAAACGAATAAAAGAAGCCCCATCATGCTTCTTATCTCGCGAAAAGTAGAAGTTTTCTTGGGTTTGTCTTGGTTTTGCGATTGTTTGATCACTTTTCTCCTTGGAGATTCTGGATATGACCCAATCAATGACCCTGCCACCTCGCCACCAACCTCTAAATCGCCTCCTTCACTCCGCTCTATTTACTCTGAAGGGACTGGACTCAAGACAATGCGGACGCCGAGGTTACTGTCCGTAAAAACAGGCCAGTGCCAGTTGCGATTTGCCGACCTGCAGCCAGCTGCGTTGACGCGCCAACAACCTCCACGCTCTACCCGGTAAGATCCACTCTCAGGGCCTTGCGGGTTCGAAATACTTCCCGATGAATAGGAACTGGAATAATAATCCGAACACAATTCCCACACGTTCCCGTGCATATCATACAGCCCCCAAGCATTGGGTGGTTTCTCGCCCACAAGATGAGTTTTTTTCTCACTGTTATTGCTATACCATGCATACTGCTCAAGCTGGTCGTAGCCTGGATCATCTCCGTAAAAAAAACGAGATGTTGTCCCTGCCCTACAAGCATATTCCCATTGTGCTTCTGTCGGCAATGCATACTGATAACCTTCCGGCAGGATATCGCTGTAGAGTTCATTGAGTTTTTCACAAAACATCATTGCATCATTCCAACTGACACTCTCCACAGGCAGATTCTCTCCTTTAAAATGGCTGGGATTATTACCCATCACCGATTTCCACTGGCTCTGAGTTACCTCCGTCTTGCCCATCCAGAAAAACTTGGTGATGTTTACTGTCGCTTGAGGTCCCTCGTCATCGTAGCGATCAACTTCATCAGAGGGACTCCCCATCACAAAGGTTCCCGCAGGGATAGGCATCATCTCCAAGTCAAGATCGGGAATGGTATAAGAGTCTTCGATTGGCGCGGCAGGTTCCGTATACTCTGGTTCGGCAATCAGAAATCGGATGTGCCCGGTGGCATCCGAGAAGCCTTCAACCCTGATCGGATAGGTTTCGCCAGTCGAGAGTTTGGTCACCAGGAGGATATTGGCTGCCTGAGGTTGCCCCGAAGAAAGCTCACTCTCCACCTTGAAGAACAGCTTCTGATCAAGATTTGTTTCATGGAAAAAAACAACATTCTCCCCTGTTGCATGAGTGATCAGTCCCAGGGGCTTCCAGCCGGATTGTTGATTCGGGTCGGTGGTTGAATACACCGTGTAGTCATACCCAGTCTGCGTTGGAAACTCCACCTTGACAGACTGCTCAATCTTTAAGACCGGTACCTGACCAAGGAGTCTCAGTGACAGGACGCACGCAATGAATAAAAGTGTGTTGAGTCTACCCATTTATCCATCAAGAACCCACTAATAATTACGATCAAGCTTTTTATGTAAATTTTATGTAATTTTAAAAGGAGAACACTTTGGGATAATATAAAGCTTTCCCCACCTAGAACCAAGATCACAGCAAGCAATGAATCATTGCGTTTATTCTCAGAGCAAATGAATGCAAGTTCGAACCACGGGCTTTTTTGTATTCAATTAATAAGCGGGCTCATCATTCCCCAAAAAGCAGTCGCGGAGCAATGGGAGGCATTGGCATACGAGGTTAATGACTTCAGTAACGACATACTTGGGTGCGATAATGGAAAGAATGCAGAGTGATTATACCAAGAGAAATCGACGGTTTTCCTGTCACCAAGATTCGTAGTCTAGCATTCATGCATTGCAAGCACCTGACAAGGGTTCTAATCCCTGACACGGTTACTCGCATTGATTTCAAGCTTTTACCAGATGCACCTCATTGCTTTCGGCAATTATCCCTGAGATCGTGGAAAGCATAGAAAGCTCACTTTACTTATGTTGTAATTCACCCGCTATTATTGAATGGCCGGTCAACTTGTCAGTAATACTGACGAATTCAACCCTGGGCGTTGTCGGAGCGTTTTGAATCTGAATGCAATTGATACTTGAAAAGCTAACTATTCAAATAATTGACCGTTTGCGGAGGCAATCCTCCAGCCATGGGGTTTACGAATCAAAATGTAAGTATCAATGCAATGAAAATCCATATCGACAACCGCCATGTCTTGACCGGAAGGCCTGATGTTGAGTTACCAAACATGGAAATGGTCAAAACCTTCTCCCTTTAGTTACTCCAGGAAAGGTGAAAAGCGTTTCGGACAAACTCGGAAACAAGGTATGTTACACGCCAAAGTTTGTCGGGCTGCTCAAGTAACCGCTTCAGTTTATCCTCTGCGATCTTTGCAGCAAATCGCTTTGAGTTTACTACAGTGGAGACAGTTTGAACTCTACCCGAAATGGTGTTTTTCGCGTAGCAGGTGTTACCACGTTTGAACAGGGTGATTTCAGTGGAGGACTTCATGTTGATGTAACTGGTTTTCAACAAGAAGCGAGCATTCGGCGTGCTTATAAAAAAAAGGTACACCCGGAGGGAGTCGAACCCCAAACCGCGTGATCGGTTGTCAAGCGCTGTATACAATTGAGCTACGGGTGCGGCAAGGGGAT
>JBDQII010000361.1:0-5073 GCA_040264395.1 Verrucomicrobiota bacterium | reverse complement strand
CTAGAAACACCTCTAAATGACAATAGCAATGACAAAATCTAATATATTCTTCAAGAGCTGCATGGCAGTTTGGGCCCTGATGGGCATGCTTCAGACCTCACTGAACGCTTTCGCAGACGAAGCAGATGACCTCTGGAAAAAAGTTGAATCCTCAAGTCAGGTGAGGCCCTATCCTACTGAATGGCAAACCAAGCAACCTTCTCAGGAAGAGGTTACTGCGTTTCAGAAAGAAAACGGTAATATGGCCTTCGAGGCAGCAACGCTGGCGCGTGAGTTGATCACCAAATTCCCAGATCATCCGAAAGTGAGCGATGCTCAAGCATCCGAAAAGCAGATGCTCCGCGCGGCTTTGGAGTTCGGCCATGAAAAGGCAGCGGATAAATTGCTTAAGTTGAATCTATCGGACACTGAGCGCTTCCAAATCAAGAGCATCATCATGCAACAGAAAGCCATGGCCAAACAATCCGAGGGGCGCGAGGCTGTCCTTCTTGCCTTTGAAGAAGGAGTTCGGGAGCTGGAAAAAGAATTCCCAGCTAACGCCGAAATTCCGCAAATGCTGATGTATATCGCAGAAAATCTGGGAGGCACAAAAGGGAAGGAAATCGCGACCAGGCTTGCAGAAACTGCTTCTGATGAACAGATCAAGGCAGCGGCTCGCGGTCTTTTGGAGAAGCTCAGCCTTGCAGGCTCAAAGGTAGATATCAAATTTACTGCTGTGGATGGTCGAGAGGTCGATATCCAGAAAATGAACGGCAAAGTGGTTTTGATTGATTTCTGGGCAACCTGGTGCGGCCCTTGTGTCGCTGAATTGCCCAACGTAAAAGCGGCCTACGATCGATTGCACTCAAAAGGATTTGAGATTGTAGGTATCAGCTTCGACAATACCAAAGGTAAGCTCACAAGCTTCGTGAAAAAGGAAGAAATGGCCTGGCCACAGTATTTCGATGGACAAGGTTGGCAGAATGCTTTCGGCCAACGCTTTGGAATTCAATCAATTCCCGCAATGTGGCTGATCAATAAGAAGGGCGAACTCGTCGATATGAATGCGCGAGCCAATTTGGTGGAGAAAGTCGAAGCCTTGCTGGCTGAAAAATAACGATATCAATTCTCCTGTTTTGAGTGAATCACAAAAAGAGACGGTATCATGCCGTCTCTTTTTTTATACCTTGATCAAAGAGGCGGTAATATCACCTCCAAAGCAGCAATCTGTATCACTCCCCTGACGGCGCAAACGATCTTGGTAGGACCCGGTGTACCTTGCTTCGGATTGATTCCCCTTGAACCCCACAGGCAAAGGATGCTTGCAGGGCTCACAATATTTTACCATGGGCTCCGGAGCCCCATCTTCAAGGTGTGGTAAATTCACATTCCAGAACTCACCTTTCTTGATGGGTTTGTCAGACACTTCGGAAATCATATGGCTCACCCGGTCACTGGCAATAGACCAGTCAATGGGTAATCTGCGCTTAATGTAATGAGAAAAAGCCACCGATTTCACACCCAGCAGAGTTGCCTCGCGTACTGCAGCAACTGTCCCGGAATAATAGATATCCACACCGAGATTACCTCCCTGATTGACTCCAGAAAACACCCAGTCGAACGACACACTAGGAAACAAATATTTCACGGCGACACGCACACAGTCTGCCGGTGAACCGAATACGGCCCATTCCCTGTCGCTGCGCTGCTCTAGCTTGAGAGGTCGTCTAGTCGTGATACGGTGTCCACATTCGGAGGCCTCTTCTCCAGGTGCCACAATCCATACGTCCCCACCCACTGCATGCCGCAGACATTTCAGACCTTCAGCATCAATTCCATCATCGTTGGTTAAAAGAATCTTCATTGGCTTTATCAAATTCACTCATTAGGATTCATTTATCTAAGGGCCTCATGACAAAGGAAATCTCAAATCAAATGATCAAAGCGGCACGCAGCCTTTGCAAAAGTGTCGATCAAATGCAATTCCCTGCCCCGGTCGCATGGACCTATAACCCGTTAGATTATGGGCGAGCCGCTCATGAAGATTACCTTAAGCGCTATGCATCAAACCGCAAACGATACATTTTCCTGGGAATGAATCCCGGGCCCTTCGGCATGGTTCAAACAGGTGTGCCTTTTGGCGAGATCAGCTTTGTCAGAGATTGGCTGGGAATTTCAGAAATCAAAAAACAGCCCAAAAACACACATCCCAAACGCCCGATTCAGGGATTTGATTGTACCCGATCTGAAGTCAGCGGCAAAAGATTGTGGGGCTTGTTTCAAGAAAAGTTCGGAACCGCCCGCACTTTCTCCAAGGAACATTTTGTAGCCAATTATTGTCCTCTGGCCTTTTTGGGAGAAACGGGACGCAATCTGACACCCGACAAACTTCCTTTGCAATTACGCAAGGAACTTTACGGCCATTGCGCAGATCACCTTGAAAGAATACTGACCATTCTCCAACCAGAGAAAGTCATCGGTATCGGAAGATTCGCCTTTCAAAGAGCCTCAGAAATAGCAGATCCCATGGGAATCGAAACCATGGAGATTCTGCACCCCAGTCCGGCAAGCCCGGCGGCTAATAAGGATTGGAAAGGTAAAGCAACCAACAAATTAATTCTGGCCGGCGTATGGTAATGCCGTTCATTCGCTGGGGGCCACCAGCTCGAACTTGGTTGATTCACTTTTCATTTTGAAGCGGAACGTCTTAAAAAAAACTCGAACGTCAAAGAAAGCGGTAATTTTTTCGTCTACCCACAATTTGGGGTTCAACTGTTTCTGATCCAAGTCAATCTGAATATCTCTCAATAGCCCTGCAAATCCTCCCAAAAAAGAAACAGGCTCATTGAGTTTCATTTCCAGACGGGCAACACGAAATTCTTCCTTATCAACCCATACTCTGGCTTGTATCTGATTCATCAAGCGATCCACAAACATGTTTTCCAGCTTGTGCCTCTTGTCGGGCTTCAATTCAATCAGGTAGGTCATTCGGTTCTTGCGCATCTCTTCCCCCTTCAAGCTTGCCAAAAACTTGTCACGAAAAAGATCCATGTTTTTAGCCATCAGATCATTGTTGTTTTTATCTGATTGCTTGCTACTTTGGCGATGAAGGTATTTTTGTTGCCGTTCCAAGTTGTGTGCCCGGTCCTTAGCTCGATCCCGGGTCGTTGATGGCCTACCGTCGATTGCCAGCAGTTGTTGATCCCGTCCATCGGTGTAAGCACGGTATAATTTTTGGGTTTTTTCCCGAATACTACCGTCTTTTTTCAAATCATAAATGTTCGCTTCTCTCAAGTATTTGAAATGTTGTCCCTCAACAGGAAGGCTATTCTTGGCGTCCTTGACTTTTTCAAGAATTTCGTCGGCGGAAAGGGAGGAAACCTGATCCGTACGCTCAATCTCCCCTGCTCTTGCCTCATCCTGTGGCATAAAGGCAAAGAACAAACTGAACACTTGTAAAAAAATACGAACAAATTTCATCTACTCAAATTAAAACTACAGGTCGAAGATTACTAATCCAAATACGGGTAGGCTGCAATCGACATTTCAGGTTTGTAACTGTATGGTCGTCTTACCATGAATCTCAAGCATCGAGCACGACCGAAACTACCTGAATGGATCAGTCTCCTGACCTGTTGGCTTAGGTTCAATTTATTTTGCCTTGGCATGGGAGTTCTTTCAGCTCAGCCGAATTTACATCACCTCATTGATGCGCAAACCGCGGAGCAAGCTTCAAAGCTTAACGAGGGATGGTTATTGGTCAATGAACTTGGCTGTTTTCAATGCCATTCGAGACCACCGAAACGACTCACAGGATTACCCGCGTTCGACGCCCCTGTCCTGACCGAGGTCAATACGAGATTGACCCCTGAGTTCGTCAATCAATTCATTCAGAACCCCGATCAATCGCACCCGGGAACACGCATGCCTGCCGTAATGGAACATTTGACCGAAGATCAGAAATCTGAAGCAGCCAGGCATCTTACAGCTTTTTTGATGCATATTGGTTTTGAACAAACTCGGGAGGACACACTTTTAGCCGCGCCTGAGCAAGTGAACGTCGATGAAGGGCGGAGATTGTTTTCAGCAATAGGATGCGCCGTATGCCACCCATTTCCGGAATCAGGGGACAAGAAAATACCTGATTCGTTGAAGCATGTGAGATCTAAATATCAATTTAAAGGTCTTCAGAACTTTCTACTGGAGCCCCAGAAGATTCGGAAAGGGTTTCGAATGCCCGACTTCAATCTCACCGAAGAGGAGTCCAAGAAATTAGCAATCTTCTTGATGAGTTCGGAACCGACTGTTCAGCCAGCTTTTATCTCCAATGGTATAATCGAAAAAGGTGCCCTTTTATTCTCTGAATTACTGTGTATTCAATGTCATACAAGTCCCGAGAAAGAGGAAATCAAGAAAGCCATCGTTCCCTTTCCCTCGTCAGATTCTCTAAATGAAGGATGCCTTGCGGAAACTCCCAACAAAAGACTACCTAACTATGGTCTGAACCAAATTCAAATAGATTTGATTCGTGCAGCCTTGTCTCAAGCAAATCGCTCAGAAGAATCCATCTATCAGGCAGACATGCATCTTTACATGAAAATCCTACGTTGCAATGCCTGCCATGAGCGTCAGCCATTGACTCCGCCTCGATCTGACATGCGCGTTCACTTTACCAGCTCAGGGGAGGACTTGGGTGATGAGGGCCGAATACCACCCGCTCTAAACGGCGTCGGAAGAAAGTTAACCCGAGGAGCGTTGAAGAAAACGATTCAGGGAGCAATGCCTGTCCGTCCCTACATGAACACGCGCATGCCAAATTGGGGGGATACCCATGCCGACATTTTGACAGAACATTTCATTGAATCTGATCTTGAAGCAGATGAAAAACCAACTCCTCGAAAAGGCCGGGAAAACCAAGTAGGGCGTAATATGTGGGGGCGCGCACTCATGGGGATCGATGGGCTCGGATGCATTCAGTGCCACCCGTTGAATGGAAATCGATCTCTTGGAATTCAAACGATGGATTTGAAGCATTCAAGTGGACGTCTGCGTGCTCCATGGTTTCGGGATTCCCTGATGGATCCAACCCAGTTT
>JBDQII010000360.1:0-5095 GCA_040264395.1 Verrucomicrobiota bacterium | reverse complement strand
CTTATTTATACCGCCGTGGAGAAGCACGTTTTGAAGCATTGGAAGTATTATTGAGCCATTCCAGGTATCCGTCCAGGAATCCCAAGGATAATCTTGCCGACTTGCAGGCACAGGCGGCCGCCAATCGAAAGGGAATCCAGTTGCTTGTACAATTGGCCGATGCCAACGGAGCTCAAACGGTTAAAAACCATATGAAAGCCTTGAAGCAGCATGCGGCACAATTGCTGGCGAAGCGTTTGAAAGTGCTTGAGTACGACAACTACAAAGCAGAGGAGTCGCTGGATGATGGGACTCTTTTAAAGGTATGCATTCATCATTCGAAACAAAGGTTCAAGTTTGATTTTACGGGTACGGAATTATCACATGAGGGCAACTTGAACGCGACCCCAGCGATCGTGAATAGTGTCATTCTTTACGTGCTAAGACTGTTGGTTTCCGACCCAATTCCGATGAATGAAGGGCTTTTGCAACAGGTTGAAGTCGTTTTGCCCCGCTGCTTGCTCAATCCTCCCTTTTCCGCCGATCCCGAACACTGTCCGCCCGTTGTGGGAGGTAATGTAGAAACCAGTCAACGCCTGGTGGATCTTTTGCTGAAGGCTCTGCGTTTGGCCGGCTGTTCTCAGGGAACGATGAATAACGTTATTTTTGGGAATAAATCTGTGAGCTACTATGAAACCGTTTGTGGAGGAGTGGGGGCAACGAATGAAAAATCAGGCGCGCATGCCATGCATTCTCACATGACAAACACTGCAATCACGGATCCTGAAATCCTGGAAATGCGTTATCCCGTCCGTCTGAACCAATTTGCCATACGCAAGGGTTCCGGAGGCAAGGGAGATTATTCTGGTGGAGATGGAATAGTCCGCGAATTTGAATTTCTGGCACCTGTATCACTTTCGCTACTTACCCAACATCGCGTCGAGGGTCCTTATGGTATGCAGGGAGGGCATTCAGGGCAGTCTGGTAGGCAACAATGGATAAAGAAGGATGGCAGAATCCAAGAACTGGATTCCATCTGTGGGGTGGAAATCTTGCCAGGTGAAAGGCTGATCCTTGAAACGCCCGGTGGCGGGGGGTATGGTAATACCAAAGAAAAAACCTGAAGATTTCTCGATTACCAACGCATAGTCCCCCAACAGATCCGCTGTGAGTGAAATTCTCTACAAAAAAATGAACAGTATGCGCCCATTCCAATCAAAATTTTCAGCACTCCTCTCCTGTAGGGTGCATGCGGCCTACATACGATCCTTGAGCACGATGCTGGGTTGTATACTTTTTTCTTCAATGCAGATGGTGGCTTTGCTGGGGCAGGAATCTTCTGAACTGACTGAATCCCAGATCGCAGCTGCCACACCGGAGCAACTGCAGGGATTAGCTGAAACAGGAGATGCGCGTGCGCAGTTCAGTCTTGGCCTTGCATATTTCAATGGAAGAGTCGTCAGCAAAGATCTCAGAAAGGCTTCGATATGGTTTGAGAAAGCTGCTGAGCAAGGCCATCTGAGCGCTCAATACAATCTGGGTGTCTTATTTGTTCAAGGGTTTGGAGTGGATAAGGATTTTGCTCAAGCAGCTAAATGGTTTCGGAAGGCAGCGGATCAGGGCGACTTGACGTCGCAGTACAACATGGGGATATTTTTCCGCAATGGTCTCGGAGTTCCCTTGGATCCATCAGAGTCCCTTCGTTACTTTGCCTCCGCTGCCAGTCAAGGAGACCCCAGAGCTCAATTTCATTTAGGTCAATCTATTCTGGAGGGTGATTCTATTGAGCAAAACCTCCCTGAAGCTTATTTGTGGATCAAACTTTCCTCTGCTCAGGGCAATAAAGATGCTCGAGCACTCCTTGCTGAGTTGACTCCTACAATGTCCCCTGAGGACATATTCCAGGGACGTTTACTGAATGCCGAACGCGGCGATGCTGAAGATCAATTTCAGGTCGCCATGGGTTACACAACCGGGCATGGCATAAAAACCAATGCCAGTGAGGCCATTCGATGGCTGCGTTTGGCCGCCGGACAAGATCATCCCGAGGCACAGCTGAAGCTCGGTCAGGCTTATGTTTCTGGGCAGGGCGTTGCGCAAGATTATGTGGAAGCCGCCAGATGGTATCGCAAAACCGCATCGCAAGGGCACATTCAGGCTCAATTCTATCTCGCCAACATGTATGAGGCTGGCAAAGGAGTCGAACAGGACATGGCTGAAGCGGTGCATTGGTATCAACAGGCGGCTGAACAGGGTGTGCTGCCTGCTCAGTTCAAAATGGGTACTGTTTACTCGCAAGGATTTGGCGTTGAAGTGGACCTGGAAGAATCTCAGCGTTGGTTCCATCTTGCTGCGCGACGAGGCGACATGCGTGCGCAATTCAACCTGGGACTGCTCCTGGAGGCAGGTAATGGTGCAGAACCGGATCAATCCGCGGCGATTGAGTGGTATCTTCAAGCAGCAGCTCAGGGTGATGCGGATGCTCATTTTCGGTTGGGGCGGATTTATTCTGATGGGCGTGGTGTTCCCCGCGATGTGAATTTGGCGATGAATCACTTTCTGAAAGCGGCGGACAAGGGGGATCCTCGAGCTCAGGCTGAGGCGGGCTATCGTTACCTCAAAGGGGAAGGCGTCAAACAGGACTTGGAACGAGCGGTAAAATTACTGAAAAAAGCGGGGGCACAAGGTGATCCCATGGCCCTCTACAATCTGGCTTTTGTCTTTGAGCAAAGTTCAGCCAAGAATAATATTGAGCAGGCGCTGGACTGGTATCGTCAGGCCGCTGAAAAAGATGTACTGGAGGCCAAACTCAGATTAGCTTCAATCTACCGTGAGGGCAAAATAATGCCTTCCGATATTCAGGAAACGATTAAGTGGACCACCAAAGCTGCCGAAAGTGGCCATGTTGCTTCTCAGTACAACCTCGGTTTGCTGCTCTCAGGTCAGGTAGATGACGTTGAAGGGATTGAGACTGACGCTGAAAAGGCTGTTACCTGGCTCAAGAAAGCGGCGGATCAAGGACATGAAAAAGCCTTGATGCTTTACGCGACTTTGCTGGTCAGGGGCGATGAGATCGCGCCTGACCCCGCGAAGGCAGCGCAGTTGTTCACACAAGCAGCAGAAAAAGGCAATCTGGTGGCGCAGTTCAACCTGGGAGTACTGCATGAGCTGGGGCAAGGGGTTTCGCTAGACCTACAGGAAGCTGCCAAATGGTATGATCATGCAGCCAACCTTGGGCATGCCAGAGCCCAGTTTCATCTCGCACTATTGCATGATCAGGGCATGGGGATACCTCAGGACAGACGCTCAGCCTTCGAGTGGTATCAGCGAGCGGCAGAACAGGGGGTCGTCGATGCTCAATGTGCCGTTGGCACTTTCTTTATTGATGGAGATGTTGAGGAAGCCAACCTTGAGAAAGCCCGTAGCTGGTTTCAAAAAGCCGAACGGGGAGGTTCCATAGAGGCTGCTGCATTTCTTGAAAAAATTAAGGAACTCAGTGGCCCAGCTGAATGAGCTGCTCTTTTTAAGGTTACGCCAAGGTATAAAAAAAATCCGAAGCATCGCTGCTCCGGATTGTTCAAGGTTTTACAGTGATATTTGTCAGGGCATCACTTCGCCTTCTGAGTCGAAGGGCCCCGTGAGGCCCGTGAGGGACTCTCCTGCCGGAAGGCTTGCTGTTGCCGACTGATTGACTTTTCCGACGTTATACGTTTCTCCCACAACCGGGTCCGGAAATTCTCCTTTATTGAAATAAGGGGCAAGTTGATCGGTGTTTGCCGTAGCCGAACTGGATTGGCCGTTTTCAAGAGACCATTGACTCTTGGCGCTATCTATCAGGCGCAGGTTGTTCTGGATCAAGCTAAGTTGTGTGCGTTCACGTGCGCGTATAAGGTTTGGAACCGCAATGGCTGCCAATAGGCCGATGATGGCCACCACAATCATGATTTCCACCAATGTAAAAGCGGCGCGTGTGCGAAATTGTCTTAATTGCATAAATATTTTTACTTTATCGTTTCTGGGTGCAAGTTCAATCTCAATTTAAATCATCCCTGTCAGAGCCTCTGCTGAAATTGATCCTGAGTATAACGCTTCATCAGGCTGAAAGTTGCGCTGCTTCAAAACCCCTTCTTCGATAGTTCTGACTGCAGTGCCACCTGAAATTCCATCAAATCCGTTTGCGAAGGCTTGTAACCTTCCTGATCAGGAGAGAGGCCCAGTTGTCCAAACTGGTCGAGGTGCCATCCTGCTGTTTGCTGATCGCTGAATGTGACTTTACCGCTGGCTAACATTCCCGGGCGTGCCAGTTGGTCGAGACTGATCTGAACATTGCCTTCCTGCGGAGCAGTAGCCTCATCATCCACCAATTCGCCCAGGTTTTCTTCCGGGGCTGGCGCTGCCGCTGGGGGCTGCGGCGCATCACTCGGCGTTGGTGCAGGCTCCTCTTTCTTTACTTCTGGTTCCGGATCTTTCGGAATGACCCCTAGATCATCCACAAGGAAGCGTACTTCCATGTATGTCATGGTGATGTCAAACTCCTCTGCAAGTTTTACTTGGATATCAGCGACTTTGAGTCCCTCTTCAATCCATTGTCTTACCGTCTGTTTTTGTGAATCGTCCAGTGTCATGTATGTCTACTTTCCATATTAAATCGTAAAGATTCCTTATTTCAACTTCTAATAGAAAGAATGCCCATGGGAATCTCATGGACTCCTTTGCTGTGACAAGGACAGATTGCATTGAATTTCGGTGATATTCAGGCAATTGAGAAAGAAATCGAGAAATGCAGTTTGTTCAGGGGTTCCAGTTTAGGAATGCCTTTTTGCTTCATTAGATCTTTGATGGATGCCTGACACTCCTGGTAAGTCAATTTGACTTGGCGGATCAATCGCCTCAAAATAAGCGGATGAATTTTTCGAGGCTAAAACAAATGTCCACCCTTGTGTTGGCGATGAATCTCTCTATTTCATGTGCTTGGGCTGATTGGTCTTGGGTGGTTCCGTCTGATTACGAATCCATATCACCGGATTTATTCCTCAAAGGAGTGAAGGAGGCTGATACCTTTCGCCGAAATTTACTTCAGAAAAATGCGGTGGGTTTGACCAAGGCTGATGTTTTG
>JBDQII010000359.1:0-5095 GCA_040264395.1 Verrucomicrobiota bacterium | reverse complement strand
TTTTGAGCCCATGCGGCAGAAGCGTGAAGAGCTTGCCAGAAATATTGATTTTGTTCAGGAGGTGTTATCTCAAGGTGCGGAGCGCGCCCGGTCGGTGGCTTCTGCCGTGAACAAGCGGGCAAAGAACGCCTGCGGTCTGGATTGAAGAGTGCGGCCCCTCAATCTCCCGCACAAACCTTGAGATAGTTTTTTTCGCGGACAGGGTGGCATGAGTTCGAAAGGATTATCCAAAAGATCTCAGAAAAAACCATATGTCGGGCTGTCCAGTCTGGCACGCTCATGTCATGGAATGATGCGCGCTCTCAGATGTTTTATCGAATCTGCATCTGCAGATCGGTTTATGATCTGAATGTTATCTTTCCAGAAACAGACTCCAAATTTCTTTAAACCAATGCCGTTCTTGACTAAGAAGCATTCGCTCTTAAGATGACCACTTTGCTGTAAGCAAAATGTTTCCAATTATGAGCACTATCTACGAAATTGACGCACGTGAAATTCTGGACTCCCGCGGTAACCCTACGGTGGAAGTTGATATTACCCTGAGTGGTGGAGCCTTCGGCCGCGCCGCAGTTCCCTCTGGAGCCAGCACAGGTGAAAACGAAGCCTTGGAACTCCGAGACGGCGCTAAAAAACGTTACCTTGGTAAAGGTGTTGCCAAGGCCGTGAAAAATATTAAAACCAAAATTGGCCCTGCCCTGCAGGGTGTTGATGCGACGGATCAACTTGAAGTTGACCGGATCATGCTTGATCTCGACGGAACCGATACCAAATCCAAACTCGGTGCCAATGCTATCCTGGGTGTCTCCATGGCCAACGCGAAAGCTGCAGCTGACGCCCTGGCTCTTCCTTTGTTCAAATACCTCGGCGGTCCTAATGCCAAGGTGCTTCCTGTGCCGATGGCCAATGTGATCAACGGTGGTGCTCATTCCGACGCTCCCATTGATTTTCAGGAATTCATGATCATGCCCAAAGGCTTGGATACCTTTTCAGGCGGACTACAGGCCATCACTGAAATTTTTCATGCCTTGAAGGGGGTTCTCAAGAAGCGTGGGCTTTCTACCGCAGTGGGTGATGAGGGTGGGTTTGCTCCCAACTTGGAGTCTACCGAAGATGCGCTTGATTGCATCTTGAAAGCCATCAAAGTCGCCGGATACAAAGCAGGTAAGGAAATCTTTCTGGCATTGGATGTTGCTTCCTCTGAATTTTATAACTCCAAGACCAAGAAATACGTCTTCAAAAAAAGCACGGGTGAAAAAATTTCAGGTGCTGACCTTGTTGCCTACTATGATGAGTTGACTCGTAAATATCCCATCATCAGCATCGAGGATGGTTGTGATGAAAATGATTGGAAAACGTGGAAGCTTTTAACTGATAAAATCGGTGATCGCGTTCAATTGGTGGGTGACGATTTGTTCGTGACCAACACGAAATTCCTTCAGCGCGGTATCGATGAAGGTGTGGCCAATTCGATTCTCGTGAAAGTGAATCAAATTGGTTCACTCACTGAGACGTTCGATGCGGTTGAGCTTGCTCAAGAAAATAAATATACCTCAGTTATCAGTCATCGTTCTGGGGAAACCGAAGATGCGACCATCGCCGACATTGCCGTAGCTACCAATGCGGGGCAAATCAAAACGGGTTCCTTGAGTCGCTCGGACCGTTTGGCAAAATACAACCAACTGCTGCGAATCGAGCAAATCCTTGGTCGCCATGCTGTCTATGGCGGCAAGATGTGAGTTGGAATATAAATATCTAACAAACGACAAGGCGCGGTTCTTCCGCGCCTTGTCTCTGTACAGTGAAAAGCGCGTGATCGGAGCAACCCCTTGCTGATCACGCGCTTTTTTCAAACCGGAAGAAAGCCAGGCTTTCTTCTTAGACCATCCAACCCGGTCTGTATTCGCGTTGGATGATGTCTGAAATATCCATATTTTTAGCCTGAAGTCGGGTGCTATCCCATTCGATGCGCCCTCCGGCCTTGAGAGCAGCATTCCCCAGAAGGATCGATTCTGTCATTTGCGAGGCATAATCGAAATTGGACAGGGCAGGTTTACCGCCACGCATTGCCTCTACCCATTCATTCTTCATGGCCTGATCACCTCCACCTATGCGGGGGATCCAGGCATCCGGTGCTTCATAGTCCTTGAAATCATCGCCGGGCAACAGTTTCCAACTCGATCCGTAATCATTGGGTGAGTAAAGTACACCTTTGTCGCCTACAATAATTGAACCACTGTTGGTTGGTTTTTCACCGTGAAAAAGATCCATGGGAGGAAGGTTCTTTTTTCCATCCGGGAATTTACCCTCATACCAGTAATAGCTGAGAGGAGGCATGGCACCACGGGCACCGAATTCGGTTTTGGTGGTGGCCCATGCGGGAAAAGTTTCTTCATTGATCGGACCATGATCCAAGGCTTCAACGCTGAGAGGATGACCAAGATTGAGTGCCATGAAAGCCAGATTTGCTGTATGACAGCTCATGTCTCCGATTGCTCCAGTGCCAAAGTCCCACCAGCCGCGCCACTTGAATGGATGGTAGGCATTGTGGTAAGGACGATCGGGAGCGACTCCCAGAAATAGATGCCAGTCCACATGATTTGGAATCGCGGGGGTCTCGTTCGGACGTGCGGTAATGGAAGGAGCTTGTGGCCACACTGGGCGATTTGTCCATACATGAACCTCCCTGACGGCACCAATCGCACCTGATTGAATCACTTCTACCCCTCGGCGAAGACCATCAGAGGCGGTGCCCTGATTGCCCATTTGGGTGGCTACCTTGTATTGACGTGCAACCTGCCCCATGCGCCGAGCTTCATACACTGAATGCGTCAGGGGTTTTTGACAATAAACATGTTTGCCGAGGCTCATAGCCAACAAACCCGCAGGAGCGTGCATGTGATCAGGGGTACTGATTGTTACCGCATCAATTTCGGTATGCATCTCCTCGAGCATCTTCCGAAAGTCCTTGTATTTTTTGGCTTTTCCAAATTTTTCACCCTTCGCATCCAGTTTTGTTAGATCGATATCACAAAGAGCGACAACATCACCTAAATTCCCTGCTTGATCGATATCTCCAGAGCCCTTTCCGCCCACACCAATACCGGCAAAAGCGATGCGGTCATTGGCTCCAAAAACGCGTTTTGGGAAAAAGTTGAAAGTGAACGCGGATGCGGCAGCGGTCCCAATGAAGGACCGGCGAGAAACATAGGTCTTACTGAATTTTTTGGCCATGATATCTATGTAGTGAGAATTTGTTTTGGGACGTGGTTAAAAAGTAATCACTCCAAAAAACCAAAGCAAGACTTGATCTGTTCAAATTGTCCTTAAAAAAGAAAAGATCAGGCTATGTTCTGATGCATTGGGTCAGGCATGAGGAGCAGCAGTCTGGGAGTCATGCAGTTTTGTTGCGAGACGCTTATTTTGTAGGTAAAAGATAAATCATGAGTTTTGAATCCCCCTCCCGCTCTCCAGCGCGGGTGATTCATGTTGGGCTTGTGTCAACTTCATTTGATTCAGGATTTGTCATTTTTCCAATTGCAGCAGGCAAGTAATCACGGGTAAACTGCTCATCAATGGTTATGAAGAAAACACTTGGACGTGGACTTTCCCAGCTGATGAAGGGGAACGAGACCAAGGGAACCGATGCCAAAACGGCTAAGGCCCTTTCGAGTCCGGTGGATTCAGCTGAAGCTCCCCTGTCCGGCGTTTCGAAGCTGATGCAAGGTCATCGCGAACCAGCTGAAGTCCATCCTGCAGCTGATGGGGTATCCAACCCTTTTCAGCAAGACGCCCCTTCCAAAACGGTTTTTTCAGTGCGCCTTGTGCCTGACTGGATCTACTACCTGAGTGATGTTGTGTTGCTCTCAGCGGTTCTCTGGATGGTTATACTCAGCCCTACAGCGCCCACGTGGGTCGAGTGGACGACCAGTCTGTTACTAACCGTCCTGGCTGGTTTGATAGGCGTGTATCCCTGGGCTCGCAATGTGCTGGGCAACGATTCGCCTGTTCAATCCGGTGAAATACCTCAATGGAGTCTGGCTTCGAAAACGCAGCCCGATGGAACCGAGAAGGTTTATGTCATGCATCTCCACGAGCCTTATACCGCAGTCGAAATCACGGAAACCAGTTGGAGCGGTGTACAGCCCAGGCCCATCTGGCTATCGGGTACCCCTGATATCTCACCTGAAGACATGAAGCGCTTGCTTATGGGGGCAGCCGATTTTTACAAAAAACATCAGGCTGACAAATCGCACTCGAATTCCAACGTAAGTGCGGCTTGAGGTGTCCACTTGGATTGCCTGAATAGAGGGACAGTGTCTCCTTGCGTCTCAAAGTCACATATTTTAACCCGAGCGGGCCGTCAGTAAGTCCCGCTATACTGCAAGCTCAAAGTTTCCTGTCTCAGGTGATTGGGTAGTTGAATAATGAGGTAAGAAAAACTTTAGAGACGTCTTTGTCTTTGTTGCTCCGGAGTTTTATATTCATGTGCATCATTGGTGGAATAACCCTTTCAGCTGCATCAATAGAACCTTCTTAAAGGGCTGTTATTTGAGGCTGATGACACTTTGTCGCTTCAAGTAATTCAACCCCATGCAAGACCGAGCCTTGGATAGGTCATTTACAGGATAAGAATTTCAAATTGCCTGCCGTATTCGGATCAGGGATGTTCTCTTTCTTGCGATTGGCAGAGGCTTCAGCATACTGCTTCGCTTCTTTGTTCGGATTGAATCTGAAGGCTCATTGGAGTTCCCTTTGAGTGGAGCTGCATTGATAAAGATGATCCTGAGTGTTTTCCAGTAATTCTGCTCAGCGATTTTCAATGACTTTGTAACATGAGATACTACTTCATCACCCCATGTTCGATGGATTCCATTGTCTTGTCTGATGGGGGTTTAAGGCTGGCTGCCCCTGCATACCACAAGCCTAAAACAGTGGTTGGTAAAAAGAAAATCAAATGCATGACGAGAGCATAGGCCAAGGCGACTTCTCGGGATGGATGCAGGTTTAATACTGCAAATCCGAAAATCATACCCGCTTCATAAATACCCCAATAACCAGGAGCGGCAGGAATCATGACCGCCAGCGATTCGATGAC
>JBDQII010000358.1:0-5139 GCA_040264395.1 Verrucomicrobiota bacterium | reverse complement strand
GGAGCCATCGGAGACATGGGTGTGCATAATCTAGACACCGCATTCTGGGCGTTGGAGTTAGGAATACCAAATCACGCCAAGGTAATCGATGCGGATCAAGGGACCGCCGATTGCCCCCCGCTGTGGAGCATCATCCAAATGAACTACCCGGCACGATTACATCGTCCAGCTGTCAAACTTACATTTTATGATGGTAAGAAACTGCCTCCTGCGGATTTATTCTACGGCGAGGAAATCCCATCGAATGGTTCTTTGATTATTGGCAGCAAGGGCACGCTGTTAACGCGCACGTGGCATGGAGGGGAGAACGAAGACGACATGTTCCTGTTGTTGCCCAAAAAGACATTCATTGACTACCAAACAATTTCACCGCCCATTCCCCGCGTCAAAGATCATCATTTCGAATGGATTCAAGCATGCAAGGGACTCACGAAGACCGAAGCTCATTTCGACTACGCTGCCACCCTCACCGAGGGTTTACTCGTGGGACAACTGGCGTTGCGTACGGGCAAATCCATTGATTGGGATCCGCAAGGAATGAAAGCAATCAATTGTCCGGAGGCGGAATCGTTCATAAAGCCAAGGTTTCGAAAAGGTTGGGAGATTTGAATATGAAAGAAACAGTTAAAGTTGGAATCATTGGATCACAATTCATATCGACTATTCATGCGGAGTCCCTAGCGCGCTGTCAATCGGCTGAAATGCTGGCTGTCGCGTCACCATCAGATGGAAATGCGAAATCATTTGCAGAGAAACATGATATTCCCCATCACTTTACTGACTACCGTGAACTGCTTGCGATGTCAGAGATTGATATGGTGGTGATCGGGATTCCTAACCATGCACACTGCGAAGTCGTTGTTGCTGCAGCAGAAGCAGGCAAACACATTGTCATCGAAAAACCACTTTGTTTGAACATGGCAGAAGCAGATCTGATGGTCGAGGCAGCGAAGAAAGCCGATGTGAAGTTAATGTATGCCGAAGAGCTGTGTTTTGCACCGAAGTATGTTCGACTGAAACAATTGCTCGACTCCGGTGCCCTTGGTAAACCGACTCTCATCAAGCAGTCAGAAAAACATGATGGTCCGCATGCCCCACATTTCTGGGACGTAGAGCAAAGTGGGGGGGGCGTGGTGATGGATATGGGTTGTCACGCCATTGAGTTCTTTCGCTGGATGCTTGGGCGCCCGCCTGTGAAATCAGTTTTCGCACAAATGAGCACTCAAGTTCACACGGACAAGACCGTCGGTGAGGACAATGCACTGCTCATCTTAGAATTCGAGGACGGAACAATTGGACTTGCTGAAGAAAGTTGGACGAAACTTGGGGGTATGGATGATCGTGCCGAGGTTCATGGTTCCAAGGGAGTCGCCTATGCGGATTTATTGCACGGCAACTCAATCGAAACCTACAGTCAGGGTGGATACGACTATGCAGTTGAGAAAGCCGGCACCACGAAGGGGTGGTCGTTCACGATCTATGAAGAAGCATATAACTACGGATTCCATCAGGAAATGGCACATTTTGTTGATTGCGTCCAGAATGACAAGCAACCGATCGTCACTGGCGAAGATGCTCGGGAGGTCATGAAAATTATTTTTGCGGCTTACGAATCAGCTCGCACGGGTAGGAAGGTTTCATTGCCTTTTGAAACGGACGCGAAAAAACCGATCGATCTTTGGAAACCAAATCGTTGAGTGAGGAAGTGCAGTAAGGCGGATGTGAGAGCAGTAACCTTTTGATTACAACATTTCCAAGTAGTATCCAGAACAAGAAAGACCTACGAATTGCTCTTGATATGCTGTTTATTTACTTCGCCTGATAAAATTGACCACACTGGTTATCATCTGAGCCGATGAGTATTCAAGGTGTGCGGCATGTCCGCTGTCCGGAATGATGACCCAGGATCTATCTGGATTGTGGATTTCACCAAAAAAGAGTGCAAGACTTTCAATGGGCGCTACGGGATCGTGAACACCATTTATCAGAAGCGTTGGAACCGTGATTTTTTGAGGTTCAAGCTGGGTCCATTCGCTTAGGTTATTCCAATCTACCAGTATTGGATCAAGATTCAAAGTAGATGATACATATGCATCTATGACCTTTTGTTCGGTGGAATTTTCCATGAAATCAGATGACGCCCATTCAACTGAGTTAGGTTCTCGGATGGGTTCCTCTGCAGTGCTTTTCACACCGCCCTCAATTTTGTTATATCGATTGGCATAGGTGTGTTCAATAGGGTGTCCATAAAGGATAAGTTCCCTCACAAGCTCTGGTCTCTTTTGTACGACAAAATGTGAAAGTAACGACCCATAAGAATAACCAAATAGAGTTGGTTTAATCTTGTGTGAATGCCGTTCAATTACCCATTCAAGTAGCCCAACAACATCCTTGAATGCTTTTTCAGGATTGATCCATCCAGAGGCATCTCTTGAAGTATTCCCAAAACCTCTCATGTCCATGGCGTATACTTGAAGACCTTTTTTGACGAATGCATCCATCACTGAAACATTTCCCGACTCAACTTGCAGATCAAAGTTAGGCAAAGCACTAATGGTTTTGCCATGAATAAGAACAATGACTTCCTTTGCTAAATCATGTTTTTTTTCATAAACAGCAAATGTGTGATTATTAATTTTTATCCTGTGTTCAATCATTGGGTTATGACTCAAGGGCGTTTCTCCACTGATTAGGCTAGTGCGCAGAAAAATGAAAACACTTATTATGATGAGTTTCATTTTAATTTTACTTAATAAATCCTGAAAAAGATGAACCTAAAAGCTGACTACGCTCCGATACTATTGTTTGGTTATTGTTCGGGCAAGTGGTTAGAGTTGTTTTGTCCCCGCCAACAATGAGATTGCCATATGTTTTTTTAACCAATGGCACTTCACGACCAACGCGACGCGGTTTCAGAATTCAATTCTTTGAAAAGTGGGGGTAAAAATTGATATTACCCTGAGGGCTGCGAGAAATTGCCAGAACAACACCTTGGACAAATGATCAAATAATACACATTTATGGGTTGGTTTGAGGTTTAGAAAACCCATTCAACAGTGAGATCATATGCTTCCTGACACAATCGAGAGAGAAATATATCTCGAGAAAAGAAGTTGAATTTGGATGAAATATTAGCTCAATCACCCGAGGAAAAGCGTGTTCGGCGCCTTGCCTTTGTCTCAGATCGCCTGCGCTTTGATTCCAGAATGCGACGCTTGACCTTGGGTGGACGAATCCCCTTTTGTCGCCGCTTTTTCTCCCTTTCCTGTTTTTCGGAATCAAGCCGTTCTTTTTTCTGCTGAAGAATCATTTCAGCAAGTAATGCTCGTGCTCGCTGACGATTACCAGATTGACTGCGTCCTTGCTGAACCGAGACTTCTAAGCCTGTGGGAAGATGCCTCAAGGTGACACGGGTGGAAACTTTGTTCACGTGCTGCCCTCCAGGTCCGGCAGATCGACTGAAAATTTCCTCCAGTTCGGACTCATCAAGGACGTTCTTGAATAGATGACTCGTGCTCATTTCAGTTCGAAATTGACAACTACTTACAAGGAAATCAACTTCATTCCCATAATGACATGAACATGGTGATGACAAAAATAAGCCCGCCGGATGCACTCCGACGGGCTTGAGATTTAAACGAAAGAGTCGAATTTACTCTGCGACTGTTTCTAGAGGAACAGACTGACCGGACTCATCATGCAGGCCATGGTGCTTGAATTCATACTCGTGAGGAGCAATTGAATTCAAACGATACTTCTTAACCAATTGATCTTGTTCTAGATCGACTTCATCACCAGGTTTTTTCCCGATAAGGATATTTGCCAATGGTGAAAGATAACTGATGATACCATCTTCGGGTTCAGAGTCCCAAGCTCCCAGAATGGTGTAAGTCTCTTCTTTCTGATTTGTAAGATCTGTTACTTTGACTAGAGTTCCAGGATTGACCACATCCGTTTGAACCGCAGAAAAATCAGTACCTCGAGCACGTGTAAGATCTGCTTCGAGTTCTGATTTCCGCTTCATGAGAAGCTTCTGCATTTCTTTGGCAGCCTTGTACTCGTGATTCTCTCGCAAGTCACCATAACTACGCGCAATGGCAATCTCCTTCGAATTTTCTGGGATCTTCTTCTGAACAAGCTCACCGTATTCATCTCGTCGGCGAAGTAGACTGTCCCAAGAAACAAGCAATCCTCGATCTTCGGAAGCAGATTGCTCGCCAGAGATGAGGGCTTGAATAGCTGGATAACATTTGACGATGCGTCCAAGTAGCGACCGCTTGTCCATGTCGTCAAAACATGAACTGAATTGCAGGGCACGGGTTAGATCTTTGACCACTTCCAAATCAGCCGTCTCGATCAATTCAGAGATCAATTCTTGATCTCCCATGATAAAATCATTCAAACGACTGGTTTTCTTTTCGTTGAACTGATCACGCTCCATCGCTGTGATCATCGCACGGAAAACTTCCGGACCGAGAATGTCAGCAAAGGCATCCGATCTGGTTTTCCCCAACCAGAGCAACATCTCGCTGCTTGCTTGATGCTGATTGACGAGTCGTAAAAGGGTTTCCCTGGCACCTTCATGGCGGTCTTCTTCGATGAGGAGATTTACGATTTCTCCAACCAATTTCATCTGAGCATTGTTCAACAAATCATGAAAATCCTCTTCCCACTTTTCTTCGTGGTGCTGTTTGTAGGATCTCAGGGTCCGCTTGTTACGCGTTGCAGCCAAGGCATCCATGAATGCGGGTAAATCTTCCACCAGATCCCAGACAGCGATGTCTTCTATCTGACCTTCAACAGCCTCGATTCGGAGTCCCTCCCGCAAATCATTGCGGGTAAAAATAGCGTCGAGTACCAATTCGGGCTGATTCTTGATATAATTTGGAATTTCGCCGTCCAGAAGTTGCATGGACTCCTCAAATGCCTCGGTGACATTTTCCAGATCATCCTGGCTTTTCAATACTTCATTGGCGACAGCAAGTTTTGCTTTGAGCCCACGAGCTGCTCGGAGATCTCCCAGAAGCCGCTCCTGAAGAGAGGTAACCTCTTCGTTGAATTCGATGGGATCCGACTTTTTGACCGGCACGCGAACATGGCCATCTTTTTTAAGTTCCTTGCGAACGGCTTCCCACCACT
>JBDQII010000357.1:0-5170 GCA_040264395.1 Verrucomicrobiota bacterium | reverse complement strand
TCCGGATGTTCGTTGAATAACTTCAATGTCAGGATGATGAGGTCATCAAAGTCCACCGCATTGCAGGCTTTGAGTGCCGTCTCGTAGCGTGTCATCAAGCGCTCAGCCAAACGGATCGTCGCAGCATCCAATCCCAAGGATTCAAGCGATGATGTATTGCGCAAGCGGCTGAGGAAACCAAGCCACTCGGCGGGTTTTATGTTGATATTACTCTTGCTCCAATCGCTTGTCAGTTTGCGGATGGTTCCAAGTTGATCGGACTGGTCGTAAATGACAAAATTACGCTTGTATCCCAGTTTGTCGATGTATCTCCTGAGCACTCTGACACAGAAGGAGTGGAAGGTGCAGATGGTTGGTTTATTTGGTCTGGCTTCTGAGGATGGATCTGATTTTTTTTTATCTTTGGGCAGTAGCTTCTTTACGCGTTCCTGCATTTCCCTTGCAGCCTTGTTGGTGAAGGTGACCGCAAGGATGTTGTGTGGCATCACACCTTTCTGCAGAAGAAAGGCAATTCGGTGTGTGATGACGCGTGTCTTGCCGGTTCCAGCACCGGCAAGAATCAGCACCGGGCCATGCGTGGCTTGAACCGCCTCTCTCTGCTCAGGATTGAGTTTTGTCAACCACATGGGGAGGGAAGGTTTTGAGTCACTCCAGGCATGCCCGATCTGTTTCTCTTACTGCGAAAATACGGACATCGGTTGCACGCCAATTGTTCCGTCCAGAAAATTCAAATAATCTGCTTTGGATGCTTTTTCTCGTTCCAAGCGCGCTGCGTCCAGTTTTTTGCTGACATTCAATCGACGTGCCTCTTCTTGATAACCCTTCTTATCAAGAAAAGCTTGCAGGTAGTCGATATGATTATCCCATAGTTGGACATCCAGATTTTGTTTGGAAATGAGGCGCTCCTGATACCAGTCACTTTTTTTCAGGTAGTCCCGAGTAAACAATTTTCTTACTTCAGGATCATTCAAGGATTTTCCTTCATAATGCCCTTCTACCATGATGGTGATGACTGCTTTCAGGGGAGGACAAGCGGCCTCCACACTTTTATCAGCAAAATACAATTCTCCCACACGTTTTTGAGTGGCCATGATGTTGTCCAGACCATCAATGAACGTTTCCCGTCCCTGTAGCTCGGGCGTGAGCATTTCGTTTGTAAAAACCGCGTGCGGATGATTGAAGACCCGACCAAAGAAATCCCGGACAAACTTATGGTTAATTCGATAACCCAAGCGGCTGAAAGCGAACGTTTTGCCTTCATGCTCCACATCTTCGCACTTTTCAAGATAACCGTTTGCAATCAAATAGGATGCATGGCGCTCTTCGTCTTTCATGCGACACCATACTTCGGGAATGAGCATGCTGATGTCATGGGCAACCTGAACATCCGGCCCAATGAAACCCGCCGCGGTGACGAATCCATCGTGGCCCGTTAGTATCATGGACACCAGCGCATTATTCAGGTCGATGATAGGAGGTAGTGCATTGAAAGGTCCCTTTGTCAGGGCTCCCTCGGATCCGGCTCCGGTGGTGGAAGGTGATTTACCGGTCATGCTACAGATATACTCCATGAACAATTCCGGAAGTTCCATGAAGTGAATCGGGTTATAAACAGCCAGCGGTTGAATGCCGGCTTTGACATCTGCGGGGTTATTGCGTCTGCCGGGAACCACAGCGTCTACTACGCTGTAAAGCGGATGTGCCGTCTGCAGTTTGCGGTGTAGACGCATTGAAATCTGTTCCAAATAGAGCGCACGCTCATTCAGTAAATCCGGACGCGTGTGCAGGTAGCGAGGGTTTTTTGTTGGCTTTCCGTCAACGATGCGAGGGTGTGCACTACTTACAAAAAACTTCGGCTTGTCTTCGATTGAGGCAGACTTCACCAGATCCTGCATGGGTTGGGTATATTCATAATACCCGATGGCATCCTCAATAATTTCTTTTGCATCGTCCTGCTCCAGCGGTTCAAAGTTGGAAATGAAGTTACCGGTCTGGGCCAGCTCAGACTCTGCGAGCTTATCATAACCACGAATGATGGCGTCATCCGGGCGTTGAAAAAAGCGATATTCACAATTCTGCAGGAATTTAACAGAACGCTGAGAGTGATCAGGCATGACGCCTTCGAGATCCCCGGATGCCACCACCACGCTGGCAGTGATGTCATCCTCCAGCGATTGCTTGATGGCTGGATTGAAATCCTTGCGCAGTCCAAAGGTGCGCCATAGCCCGTCATCCTGAAAACCAACCCGCATGTAATTCGTCACCAGCTTTCGGTTGTCGCACTTGAGCTCATTGCCCGGTTTTCCATTGATCATGTCCACCGTGAAATGCTCTTTCCATTGTTTGCCCCATTCTGGAATGTAGTATCGTTTGAGCACAAACACCAATTCCTTGATGTATTGAGGCACAGACCTCAACCATGCGTTGTAATCCTCGTTGTAATCCTTGTTTGATGGAGTCAACAATTTGATGACAGAACCGAGTGAGCGTTCAGGGCTCAGGATGACTCTATCGTCCTTGCGTTGCCTGTCGCTGAATCTAGATGAAAAATCGTGCTGCAATATTTGCTCCACTTTTTCCATGTCTGATT
This sequence comes from Verrucomicrobiota bacterium, assembly GCA_040264395.1. GTDB lineage: Bacteria > Verrucomicrobiota > Verrucomicrobiia > Limisphaerales > AAA164-E04 > AAA164-E04. The sequence continues at coordinate 2,580 of JBDQII010000357.1, read as the reverse complement.
TGATATCGGCGACAATGACAGGCCCTTGAATCACAGCATCTGTGACCGGTTTTGAAATTTCAGATTTCCCGCCTCCCGACACAGTGCAGGGTTTGTGACACAGGATACCTTCTGCGGTAGTTCCAATCAGCCTCCATGAGCGATTCCCGGGGGGTTTTTCCAGGTGGACTTTGTATCCGGACGGGCGTACGTATGTCTTGCCCACGAGAAGTTTTATCTTCTGCTTCTTACCTTCGTGAAGCCAGGTAATGGACTGGTCATGCAGATTAAAGTCAACATCCTCCGAAACGTAGATGATGTCGGGGAATTTTCGGTCAATTGCATAACCTTCGGGTTTGAACTCCATCACATCTTGAAAGCGTTCGGCCATATCCTCAAACTTGTGGCCTCTGCGTTTGACGTGTAAGTGTCCGCTGAACTCTTCTCCCAGATCATAACTTGGATACACCATGGCACCCCCTGCGTGCTCTTCCTCGGCCAGTCCGTAAAGATTGGCAGAAAAACTGATCTGTGTTTTGACTTCTTTTTTGCAATAGCCGAAGTAGTTATCAGCAATGATAGTCACCATCACGCCATTTTCGTCTCTTGCGCATAATTTGAACGCTGTGCCTCCGTTGTAGATCTCGTTTGCATCCTTCCAGCACATCCCTTCTTTGCGCTGACGTTCGTTCGCTTCGTCATAGTGAGGTAGTCCGGCATCCTTTTTCTTGATGGTTGTCAGATGGGGGGCAAGGATGACGCAGCCTGTGTGACCGGTCCAATGGTGGACGTCCAGCCCTGCATCATTCTCTGGCAGGTTGGGGTCTCCCGCATTGCCGAAAATAGTTTCTACAAAATCCAGATTACTGATCAAATTGCCGGGTGCAAAAAATCGGATTTCACTTCGCTTTTCCTCTATCACACCGGGCACTGCTGGCACGACAAGTGGCCGCAACAAAAGCGAAACAAAACACTCCGCCTTTGCTTCCTGTTCGCTGGTGAAGGGTAATTCCATCAATGAGGAGGGTGGCTGCAGGGCAAATCCAAGCATGCGATTGAAAGTCTTCAGAGGCGCTGCAATCTTGTCTGCCGGTACCGGAAAACCTCCATCAGCAATGTGAAAGACGCCTTTGGTTGTGCGGCGGTCGTTGACCGGGTTATGCAGCACTCCTTGGCGTATCCGATAGGAATGGATAATATCCGACTTAAACTCATCACCCTCCAGAGGGAGTGACAGCGTTCTGGCGACACCGTGCCGATCCAATACGAAGGATTTGGAAGGCAATCGCGGCACATCGCCGGTATCACCCAGAAACTTGTTCAACCACTGCTGGACGCGCCAGTCTGCAGGGCAAAGATAAGTGGAAAGCAATCTTTCTTGTTCGCGGTGCTTGGCAATCAGTGATTCAGTGACGTCCTTGAAAGGTGAATCGGTTTTGACATTCACCGCGGGGCATCCCATGGAAGCCAGTTTAAGGTTGATGTATTCAACTAAATGCTCATCCGGATAAACTTGTGACGATGTATTTAATCCGATTGATTTTGATAAATTTATGGGACTCATTAAGTTGTGCGTTTGTTGGATCTATAAATGTGCCTGAAATATGGCGAACAGAAATCTACACTAAATCAAACTTGTGATTCAGGCAAGCTCACCCGCATCGAAGTTTTGAAGGCCTGAAAATATCATATTTTTCAGTGGTTCATATCTTCTTTCCACTGATAAGCTGCGACTGTGCGATTGGAAACGAAGTGGCGGCCAGATTCCCTATTGAGATTTTTTGCAATGCTACTCCTCTGTTTGGGGATGGCTGGTATTGCCGGGTATTGGCTGAATAAAGCCATTGATGCTGGATTCCCAATGGATGAGAAAACGGGGCTCATTTTGATCAATATCCTCTTTCTTGATATTGGGATCCTGGTTGTCACGTGGATGTTTCTAAATGAGAATGCCTTAAGCTGGAAAGATGCTTTTGGTTTATGCTCCGAAAACCTGATGGGCATAGTTTTGATGGGTGCCTTGACTGCTGTTGCAGGTTTCTTCATGGCTGCGATGGTTGGCTCACTCGTGGCCAATGTTCTGGAAGCGATTAACATAGAAGTGGCTACGCAGGAGGTTGTGAATACCTTTCAAAATGCTGAACACCCTTCCCAAAAACTGCTTTTAGCTCTCATGGCAGTTATCTTTGCTCCCTTCGTGGAGGAGTTGATGTTTCGAGGTGTGTTGTTCACGGCATTGAAGCAATACCTGCCCAGATGGATCGCGATCTGGGGAAGTGCCCTGTTTTTTGGATTGGTCCATGCGAATGTGATGAGCTTTATTCCATTGACACTGTTGGCCGTTTTACTAACTCGACTTTATGAACATACGAGAAACCTCTGGGCGCCTATTTTTGCCCACGCGATATTTAATTCCATCAATCTGGGCCTCATGCTATGGCTTCCTGACTTGATAGAAAAGCAGACACCATGAATAGGGAAGTTAATCTGATAGAAACCATTACCGCCGGCTTGCCGACAAGATCTGATACCCTTGTCGGTGTGGGCGACGATTGTGCAGTGATCGACAACGGCCCAGACCACTCGATCTTGTTAAAGACT
>JBDQII010000356.1:0-5200 GCA_040264395.1 Verrucomicrobiota bacterium | reverse complement strand
TTCGAAATCTGTGCGATAGACATCGATGTTTCCCACGAGGCCCATGTAAAACTCATCCCCCTTTACCAGGTCCAGAATCCATCGGTTGTCTTCCAGGCGGTCGCTTGCCTCTACAATGACCACTCCACTGACTCCAGAGGGCTTTGCGAGTCTGGAATACTCGTCAGGCAAGTGCGGTTGATAGAGCACAAGATCGTCCTCCGGTGGCCAGGACATTTCTACGTCACGAGTCGTGTCGTAGAAATGAATGTGGGTGTCGATGAGATGTTTCACTGGCTTGAAATTTTCTGCCAGAGACGTGTGTGTCCAGATGAAACATACCGAAAGTAATAGAACGATTCGTATCATTGTTGTCAGAGGGTTTAGGATTGTATTCAATGCAAATTCGACGGGTTGTGCAATCGAATATTCGGGGAGGTTCTGGATACGAAGTTGAAACCACGTAATGGGTGGGTTGCTGCGGGTAAAGAGTTTAATGAAGTTTCAATGTTGTTGAACAGGGAAGGGCGAGATGCTGACTCGGGGAGTTGAAGCACCGCGCAGCAAACAGAATCAATGGCATTGGCTTCCCCATTGACACAAAAGCCCCGCCATGCCATTTTAGCAAACCTGCAATTTTTCATCGCTAAATTACTTGTCGTTACAAGCCTGACCATCAGTATTGGTGGTCACTGGGCTTTCTTGTAGACCATTGCATGGTCAAGCATGTTGCTTGATTACTCAGAGAATCTAAATTGGACTTCGGCTCTCTCCAAAACGATTGATCCCGACACGAGTTGCCGGATTTGTGAATTTGTTCAAGAGGGCAAGCAACAAGAGTCCAATCGAAATTATCTCAAGACCCAGTTCAAGATAGACTTGGTTTGTGAACAACGAGAAATCATCTTGAATTGCCCGGATATTGCCGCTGACAAATTCACACCTGTTGCCTTGCAATCGCAATTCCATTCTCCACCGATTCCCCCACCTCCGCTTCTGCTTCAAGGTTGATTTTATACCATCTGTAGTCTCAAGACTACCTCACCAAGCGTCCGGTTGGATGCTTGCTAAACCATGCTTCACCCGCTGCCTTACGTATTCAGGCAATCGGACTTTCATCACTATCAAGCACAATGATTTCAAAAAATATGCAATTCAAAGTTTCTACATACATCGTTTTATCCTCCCTTTCATTACTGGCCTCCAATGCTCAAGCTCAGGATTCCATCCTCAATGCTGTCCCCATGCAAGGCAAGATGCTGATGCCTGCTATCCGGTATATGTCGGCTCATGGTCATCTGATGGTCATGCTTCCAGATGAGACCCCTCACTTGACGCCACTTGAGGAGAGTCACCCGGACAAGCATTTTGCCGTCACCTCCCCTTGGTATGATGATCTTGATCCGGAAACCCAGGGAATGGACTTCAACCGCCAATATGGATTTGTGATGGACGGGGCAAGTGATTTGCGTCCACTCGGAATGGCTGTCTGGATCCGCAAGCTTTCCTCCGATCATGGACTCGAGGTCTATCAGTATCGTAATATGAGTGAAACTGAACAAAAATGGGAACCGATGTTTGGTACGAACGGCTCAAGCGAGGTTTTTGCATGGAATATGAAAATGTTCCATCCCGCATTTGTGGGGCCCAGGAACAGTGGAGCCAAATCGGCAGAGTTTGAAGCCTATGTTGTCGACACTGACACGGGCGAGCGTATTCAGGAAATCGATGGTGCCTCTTTTACCCTGACATGGACAGCAGCTCGACCAGAAGGCATGCCCGAACTATCCATTTCCCAAAAAATTGTATTAACATGGGAAGGCGCCTTTGGTCATCATATGTTGCAGTCTACGCACGATCTGGACTCTGGAGAATGGTCCATGATGCATGTGAATCCAACCTTGATTGATGGCAAATATACCGTGATTCTTGATGGAGATCACCACGGTATGTATTTCAGGCTTGCTCCCCACGCCCCATGAAGTGGTCAAAAATTCTAGAAATAAACGAGCTCTCCCTCGCATGAAGGCTGAAATCCTAAAGTTGCGAGGGGGGTTCACTCTGATTGAGTTGCTGGTGGTCATCGCAATGATTGCAATCCTCGCAGGCATGTTGCTGCCTGCTCTTAGTCGGGCGAAGGCTGCTGCCTCCCGTATTCAATGCATGCAAAATACCCGTCAATTAAGTCTCTCGGTTCAATTATATGGGGACGATCACCAAGACTTTTTCCCTCGCAGTCAGCACTCATCTTTTGCCTATCACCAGGCCCCTTGGGAAATCACTGTGAGACCTTACTTGTCCCTTTCCGGTCTTACTTCTTCGTCAGGTATGGAGGCACTTCACCGGGGTGTTTTCAGGTGTCCCAAAATAAAAAAATCGAGTCAATGGAGCTACGGACTCAATGTTTATTTCGAACTTGAGGCAACGGACGATTACCGGGGACGACCGCAAACATGGCGTAAGCAGGCACAGCTTCCGCGCTCTTCGGAAACCATCATTCTGGGTGAAGTCGAAGATAATGCGGATCACATCATGGCTCATTTCTGGGATCAGGGCATGCCTGTGACCATTGATCGTAATCGACACGGTAAAGACGATCTCAGCTTGTATGGATATGCCGATGGCCATGTTGCTTCTCTTGAATTTGAAGTCACCTATGCGACTCAGAACCGCCCTGCTGACCAATGGCATCCGCAAGGTGTTCGGTAAATTCCGATGCCTTCCAAACGAGAAGCTGCTGCATGGGGGGTAAAAGTTCATGCAGACCGGCTGAGGGAAGTGTTCCTTCTTTGAATCAAGGCAACATCCATTGACGTCAAAGCTCTTTTGATAAAGGATGAGAAATGAAATGCGAAATGCACGATGTCAGTGGATAACCTCCTTGGTTGTTGTCAAATTGTTTGCCCATGGGATCACCTCTCAGGCAGCAGTGATCGATTTCGCTCATCAGGTCGTTCCGATCCTTCGACAGCACTGTCTTGAATGTCACGGTGAAAACAAGTCCAAGGGCGGGTTTTCGATGAATCGTCGCGAGTTGTTTTTTGACGATGAAGTGGCTGTCCCCGGACATGCGAGCGAGTCCCTGTTTATTGAATTGATCGAATCCACGGACCCTGAAATGCAGATGCCCCCCGAGGATAAGCCACGGGTGGCTCCTGAACAGATCAAGATCCTGAAGCAATGGATTGAAGAAGGAATGTCATGGGAACCTGGATTCGTATTCGGTGGGGAAGGGTGGGAACCTCCTCTAAAGCCCCGCAATATCAAGCTTCCGAAGGCACAAAGTGGCCGGGATCACCCTGTTGATCGTATTCTGGATGCTTATTTGACGGAGCATGGGGAGTCTTCTCCTGCTCAAGTTTCAGATGCAGGATTTTTGCGGCGAGTGACCCTTGATGCGATCGGATTACTGCCGAATCCAGAGTCTCTTACGGAATTCATTGAGGATGCAAGAGACAATAAGCGTGTCCTCATGATCGATAAACTGTTGTCCGATGATGTTGCTTATGCCGATCATTGGTTGACCGTCTGGAATGATCTTTTACGCAATGATTATACCGGAACGGGATTCATTACCAATGGCCGCACTCAGATCACCACATGGCTTTATGCTGCGCTCCGCGAGAACATGCCATACGATCGACTCGTTCGTGAGTTGATCGCACCAATCTCCGAAGACTCGGCCGGTTTTATCAATGGAATCAAGTGGAGGGGTGAGGTGAATTCCAGTCAGACCCGTGAGATTCAATTTGCTCAGAATATTTCTCAGGTGTTCCTCGGGATCAACATGAAGTGTGCAAGTTGCCACGACAGTTTCATTGATCGCTGGAAACTCGAAGAGGCCTACAATCTGGCTGCTGTTTTTGCGGAGAATCCGCTGGAAGTGAACCGATGCGATAAACCCACCGGGGTGGTGGCGGTACCCAAATGGTTGTTTCCGGAGCTTGGTCAGGTGGATGCCAAGGCTTCCAGGGAAACGCGTCTGCGGCAATTGGCTGAACTCATGACGCATCCTGATAACGGACGGTTCACTCGCACGGTGATCAACCGGATCTGGCATCGCCTGATGGGCCGAGGTATCGTTCACCCCGTCGATGCCATGGGCACCGAACCATGGTGCGAGGATCTGCTGGATTACCTTGCTGTCCGCTTTGCCAACGACGGTTATGACCTGCGTAAATTCATCCACTTCGTCATGACTTCGCAAGCGTACCAATCGCAGAGTGTGGTTCTCCAGAAAGAACCTGGTCAGGATTACGTTTATATGGGCCCTCTGGCCAAACGCATGACCGCAGAACAGTTCATGGACTCGATCTGGCAGATCACCGGGACAAACCCAAGCCGAGCAGAAGCGAAAGTGGACCGCGTTGCGAGGAAGGAAGGCGAGAGCCAGAAACGCCATGAACAATCAGTTGAAAAAGTCAACGCGAAGTGGATCTGGCATCAGGGTGAGATTGGCAAGCAATCCCAGCTTCGCCACACATTCCACCTTCAATCTGTTCCGCAAACAGCTTTAATGATGACTACTTGCGACAACGCTTTCGTCATGCAGATCAACGGGCAACAGGTCACTCAATCGAAGGACTGGGATAAGCCGGTTTACATGGAAGTGACTCGGTTTTTGAGTGCAGGAGAAAACCTGATTGAAATCGATGCGGAGATGTTCGGTGGAGCTGCGGGGTTCATCTGCCAGATTTTGATGCAGGAAAAAGACAAGCAAACGCTTACGATTATCAGCAATGCTCAGTGGGAGGCCCGTCCCCCGGGTGGTGATTGGGATACTGCCAAAGTCCTCCACATACATGGTGAAGGCCCGTGGGGAAATATCCTTAACCCAAAGGAAGCGGTCATGCCCACGGGGCCGGTTTCCGCTGTTCGTGCTGCCTTGGTTAAAAATGACTTTCTCATGAGATCCCTGGGTCGTCCGCACCGTGATCAGGTAGTGACCACGCGTCCTGCTGAACTCACGACCTTACAGGCCATTGATCTGGCGAATGGCGACATCCTTGCCCAATACCTGCAGCAAGGCGCCCAACAGCTCACCGGTAAGCATGGTCTCGGGAACTGGCTTTATCGTCATGCCTTGTCTCGACCGCCCACCGCTGGTGAGTTGAATGTTCTAAAGGATGTGCTGGGAACCGGACCTGATCCAGCTGCTGTAGAAGATTTGCTATGGCTCGTTTTCATGCAACCAGAATTTCAGATGATTCGATAAGATTGC
>JBDQII010000355.1:0-5205 GCA_040264395.1 Verrucomicrobiota bacterium | reverse complement strand
GTACTCCTTTTTTAAGTTCCTTTGAAGCCTCTCCCCATGCCGTCGCCAAGTCCCTGACTCGAAGTCGAAATAGATTACGTCTGGAAAATTTGTCGCTCATGGTTCCATTGAGACCGGTCATCTTTCATCGATTGACTGGCACCGGAGCATAGAGCGCAGTTGTGTTTTATGGAAAGCTTCAAAATCTGAGGATGCATTCGCAAGGCTACGATTGACAGCAAGCTGGGGTAGGGACAAGTCGATAACGGTGTCTTGTCTCATTTCGAGAGTACGCATGCTGTCAGGATATATTCAATGAATACATTAACAATTGCATGGAGGATGACCTTTATTTTTTAGTAGTGGGTCCGTAATTTTATTCAAAGCATGCGATTCTTGCTATACGGATGCGGCTTTGTTTATAAACTACCCTCATGTTGGACATTCGCTGGATACGGGAAAATAAGGAATTGACGGAAAAACGTCTCGCTTCGCGGCGTGGAGGCGATGAGAGCAAGGTAGAGCGTTTACTGGAGCTGGATGCACAACGTCGTGGCCTCTTAACGGAAGTTGAGCAGCTAAAAGCTGAGCGGAAATCTGCTTCCAAACAGATCGGGGCGCTTATTGGACAGAAAAAACATGAAGAGGCAGAAGAGAAAAAAGCCGCTACCAAGTCTATTGGAGATCAAATTACGACGCTGGATCAGCAAGTTCAAGAAACGATAAAGGAACAGGAAAGTATCCTTTTGAGTCTTCCGAATTTACCACATGAATCCATCCCGGACGGGGCAAGCGAGGAGGATAATCCTGAGATTCGACAATGGGGGCATAAACCGGAATATGGCTTTGATCCTCAATCACATGTCGACCTGTGTGATCAGCTTTCGTTGATAGATTTTGCTCGTGGAGCCAAGTTGGCTGGAAGCGGGTTCCTCTTATACACGGGTTGGGGAGCTCGACTGGAGCGTGCATTGATTCAATTTCTTCTCGATTTGCACACCAGGGAACATGGTTACACCGAAGTATCGCCACCCTTTGTGGTAAGTCCGGATTGCATGACGGGGGTTGGTCAGTTCCCGAAGTTTTACGATCAAGCATATGCCGTTCAGGAAGGTGAAGATGCCGAAACACTCGGTAAATTATATCTGGTCCCCACGGCGGAAGCTCCAGTCGCCAACATACACAGAGAAGAACTGCTCAAGGAAGAACAACTCCCCATTTTCTACTGTGCATACAGTCCATGCTTTCGAGCTGAGGCAGGGGCTGCAGGAGTAGGGACTCGCGGTATGATCCGGGTGCATCAGTTTGATAAAGTCGAGATGATTAAAATTGTGCCGGCTGATCAAGGTTATGCAGAGCTAGACGCCATGGTTGGTAATGCAGAAAAAGTTCTGCAGTTATTGGATCTACATTACCGAGTCATATTATTATGCACCGGCGACATGGGATTTGCCAGTGCCAAGACTTTTGATATCGAAGTTTGGGCTCCAGGGCAGGGGAGTTACCTGGAAGTTTCGAGTTGTTCGAATTGCGAGGATTATCAGAGCCGCCGTATGAACCTTCGCTATAAAACGCGAGAAGGAAAAAATGTTTTCCCCCACCTGTTGAACGGTAGCGGTACAGCATTGGCTCGATTGTTTGTGGCACTCATTGAGACACATCAGCAGGAGGATGGTTCCATAAGGATTCCTGAACCATTACAGCCCTACCTCGGGGTTGAAGTGATTCCTGCGACGTCATGAATTGAGCCCAGCACGGTTGCCCATCTTTTTCAATTTCACTCACACAATTTCATCATGACAATCATGCAAGTTAGTGGGGAATGTTTTCCCTATTCGAAAACGGGAGGACTTGCCGACATGGTGGGTGCACTTTCAAAAGCCCTGGCTGCGAGAGGAACTCAGGTTCAGGTCGTGACGCCTCTTTACCGCGGCATAGCCAGAAAATTCAAGGAAATCCAGCCGATGGATTGGGCTCTTGAGCTGGAAATGGGTGACAAGATGGTTTCCGGGAAATTATACACATTAAATCCGCAACCAAATCTCACCATTTACTTTATCGAACAACCAGATTACTTCGATCGTCCGGGAATTTATGGTGAAAAGAGTGAGGATTATGAGGATAATTCGGAGCGGTTTCTGTTTTTTTCCAAAGCCGCAACCAACCTTGCACGTTACCTGACCGATGCACCCGATATCGTCCACGCTCATGACTGGCAGGCAGGAATGGTCCCAGCGATGATTCAACATCAGCATATGCGTGAAGGCTGGTATCCAGCTCCAACAACATGCTTTACTATTCATAATTTGGCTTATCAGGGGAATTTCCCTTCAGATTCATTCAGTTATACCAATCTTCCCAGCGATTATTTTGGACCTCATGGAGTGGAGTTTTACAAACAGGTGAGCTTTCTCAAGTCAGGTCTGATTTTTGCAGATCAATTGACAACGGTCAGCCCCAAATATGCGAAGGAAATATTAACAGAAGAATTTGCCTGTGGCATGGGAGGCGTGCTCAATGCTCGTGCAGAAAGTCTTTGCGGCATATTGAACGGAGTGGACTACGAGGATTGGAACACCCTTCAGAATCCGAATCTGGATGCTACTTACACGGTGGGCAAAATGGATGGAAAGCGCTGCAAAAGAAAAGTCTGCAGACGATGTTGGGACTTCCCTGTGAACCGAATGTACCCTTGCTGGGATTGGTGGGACGATTGGTTGATCAAAAAGGGATGGATCTTCTGTTGCCAGCGCTTCATGCAACATTGGATGGCCATTTCCAATTTGTGCTGCTCGGAAGTGGAATGCCATTTTATCAGGAAGGATTTAAACGGCTTGCAAGGGATTATCCTGATCAGGTGGCGGTGACTATTGGATATGATAATTCTCTCGCTCACAAAATAGAAGCCGCCTCCGATTTCTTTGTGATGCCTTCCAAATTCGAGCCTTGTGGATTAAACCAACTCTACAGCTTGAAATATGGAAGTGTTCCCATTGTTCGAGCTGTTGGTGGTTTGGATGATTCGATTATCGGATTGAGTGAATCCGCTAATGTCGCAACGGGGATCAAATTCAATGATTATGCAGTAACTGCCTTGGAAGCGGCTCTCAACGAAGCATTTGATCTTTTTGAGGATCAGGAAAGTTACAAAAAAATCCGCAAGAATGGCATGCTCAAGGACTTCTCATGGGAACGGACTTCTCTTGAATACCTGGACCTCTACGACAGCTTGTTACAGTAGCTTGAAGTTTTCGGTTCAGGGGCTGATTGAAACTGCAGTAACCATTTATGATGACCTTCAGTTATCAACCGAGGGTGATTCCTGGGGTTTGGAAGGCGTAATGCCTGATTGTGCATCACTAAGTTTTGAAGAATCCCCTGCAGGAGCGTTTTCTCGTTTCCAATCTTTGTCCTGGTTTGGATTACCTCGTTTTTGACGGAAAATTCCGCCTTTAGAAGGGTCCCGGTGACCTTCACCCCTCCCTGGCCCAGTGCCAAATCCCCGCCTTGGCCCCCCTGGTCCCTGATTCCGGCGGTTCTTCATCAATGCTTCAAACTGAGTCGCCTGTTTCTCGGTCAGATGCTCTTTGATTTCCGAGTTTACCAGAGAGAACTCTTCGGCAATTTTTGGATGCATCTGTTGCATCAATGCGTCCATACGTTGCTGACTGCTCTTGAGTATCTGAATGATATTGGTCTTTTGTGTGCCGGTAAGGTCGAGCCTGCTTCCAAAGCGTTGAATGAAATCATTCATCCTCGGTCCGCGCGGCATCGTATCTCTTCGAGTTTGCGGGCGGTCTTTGGGGGGTCTCAGATCATTTAGAAATGTTCCGGTGATCAGCCCCGCGGTGTAAATGACCAAAGTTGCGATAATGATTTTCCATGAACTTACCATGATTCCTCCAAGGCCTGGAATGGCTGGGTCATTGTATACTGCAGTTCAGAAGCCAGTGCATCAGAGGATGCATTGGCGTCTGTTGTAGTGGAAAGAGTTGCCCAGGTTGTGATGAGGAGCATTATTGCGATACATGGGACAGCTGCTTTCCACAGTCCAAGCGCCCATATGGCTACGTTATCCACCGGTTCGACATTACGCAGTTGGGCCATGATGCGCTTCTCAAAGGAGTAGGGGGTCTGATCATTTTCAGGTATCCTACGTGCTGCACGGATGAGTCGATCAAAGATATCGTTATTTTTTTTCATCTGATTCAAATTTTAAGTACTTCGCTGATGCAAAAGATCCCGCCATGCTTGCTACAAGTATTTTTCCTGGTTGAAATCTTCTAGTATTTTCCGCATTTCCTTTCGAGCACGAAAGGCTCTGACCTTAACCAAAGATACCGACCAGCCTGTGATCTTGGCAATTTCTTTGACTGATTTCCCATCAATATCCAGGAGTGTAATGACCATGCGTGCTGCAGGCTGCAGTCGCTCCAGTAAATCATGAACAAGTTTATGGATTGCCTCCTGTTTTTCACGTGTTGGATGTTTTTCTTCAATATAGACTTCCAGTAAATCAAAATCCTCCTGAGCAATGTCGGAGAACGATGAAACCTTGTTGCGTTGATGCTTGCGAAGGTAATCGTAGCAGGTTCTCACGCTGATCTTCATGAGCCAGTGTTCAAAAGGAGCTTCCTCTCGGTAGGAACCCAATTTCTTGAACGCCTTGATGAAAATCTCCTGCACAATGTCTTCAACTTCGCTTTCCCGCCGTGCGTATTTGCGCGCTGTTGCAAAAACACGTGGTTGGTAATGGGCGATCAATGACTCATATGCCGCTGTGTCACCATGCAACACTCTGCGAATAATTGTTTTTTCTTCGGATCGATCCAGTTTGGTTTCATTGATCAATCCCACGCATAACCCTTTCAGTTGCAATATATGTTGAGCTGCAAGCACACCTCATCCTTGTTGGTTTGATTTCCTCAGTCAGGGGAGATCGCTCTTTTCTGCTTGAAGCATTCATCCCTTTATTCGCTCAAAAAGACGCCTAGCAATGCACCCAGGTTACAGATCTACAAAAAATCATCGGCCCTCACCTAAAGTTTCATAGTAGGTTCGGACTAAATCTGAAAACTCCTGCGGAACCGGATCTCGATCAATTGGCACCACAGCCTCCTTGGATATTCGCTTAGCCAATTCTTCGTTGATGCGTTTCTTGACTTCATAAAGAGGTTTTTCGATCTGAAGTTGGACAAGGTCCCATTGGGGTTCCTTGCCTTCATT
>JBDQII010000354.1:0-5236 GCA_040264395.1 Verrucomicrobiota bacterium | reverse complement strand
AGCTTTGTCCAAAATTACCCACCAGTGTTCCGCCAAACCTCTACCCCCCCTTACCACCACCAAGCCCGCAACACTGGATTGAAAAATACGACAAAGATGGAGATGGAGGCTTGTCAGATAAGGAAGCAGATAAAGGTTATTGGACGGAGAGAAGCATCTTGTTCAAGAATTATGATCAGAATAAGAACGAGAAACTAGATAAGCAGGAAGTTGAGAAGCTCTCTGGAGATATTGAGGATGGAAAATTTGAGAGCTGGGATCATTTTGTCGCCACAACAACACTTAAAGATGCCACTGGAAAAGATGGAAAAAGAAAATCAAATCTAAGCGCCCGACAGCGAGAGTGGCTCAAATATGATACGGATGGAGATGGAATAGCATCCAAGGAAGAAATCGCTGCTATCCGAAAATCTAAAAAATAGCCAAATACTGCTACTCATCCCTTTTCATTGAATGAACAAACTGCGCTTCCCAAAACAGGGTTTTTACCTAGTCTTGCTGACTGGAATTCTTTTCGTAACGGTCCATGCTCGCCTCATGGCTGCCGAAAAAGTCAAAGTTGTCAAACTGAGCCATGATCGGGGTTTTTACAAAGCACCCTTTACCCTCACGCTGCGAACCTCCACACCTGATGCCAATATTCGATACACAACCAATGGATCCGTTCCTGAAGAAAATTCAGGTTTGGTTTATTCCGAGCCTTTGACTATTGGCCAAACCATGGTTCTACGGGCCAGAGCTTTTAAGAAAGGCATGACCCCGTCTAAGATCAAAACACGTACCTTCTTATTTCCTGAAGACATCATTCGTCAATCACCTGATGGATTACCTCCAGAGGGGTTCCCTTTTGCATGGGGCCCCAATCGTGTGGACTACGGGATGGATCAGCGGATTGTGAATGATCCTGCTTACAGGGATGAAATTATTGATGGATTCAAATCCCTGCCTGCATACTCAATCGTCACCGAGATGAAACATTTGTTTGATGCGGAAGATGGGATTTATGCCAATGCGCGCAACGATGGTCGAGAATGGGAGCGTCCTGCTTCTGTCGAATTATTGCATTCGGATAAGCGCGATGGATTCCAAATCGATTGTGGGATACGCATAAGAGGCGGTTTCAGTCGTATGCCAAACAATCCAAAGCATGCATTTCGATTGTTTTTTCGTAAGGAGTATGGCGATTCCAAGTTAAAGTATCGCTTGTTTGGGGAGGATGGAGCCAAGGAGTTTGACAACCTTGATCTGCGATGTTCATCCAATTACTCATGGCACATGGGAGACCCTCGGGGCGCCATGATCCGTGATCAAATCAACCGTGACCTTCAATTGGCAATGGGCCAGCCAGCCATGCGTGGATACTTCTGTCATCTCTTCATCAATGGGCATTATTGGGGCTTGTACAATACCTGTGAACGACCTAAAGCTGCTTACGGTGCATCTTATTTTGAAGGAAAAAAAGAGGACTTCGATGCGATCAAGGTGGGTAAGGATGAAGGGGGAATCATGGCAACCGATGGTAATCTGGATGCCTGGAGAAAAGTATATAAAATGGCAACCGCGGGCGTATCGACGAATGATGACTATTTCAGTCTGCAGGGAAAAAACGCTGATGGGGCGATCAATCCCAACGGAGAGACCCTCATCGACATGGATAATGTCATTGATTATGCCATGGTCATTTTTTATGGAGGAAACCTCGATGCAGCCATTACATGGTTTGGTGGGGATCGGTGGCATAACAACTGGCATGGAATTCGAAATCGAAGCGGTGATGAGGGATTCAAATTTTTCATATGGGACGCAGAACATACCTTTCTGGTGGAGAGCATGAACAAAGGGCTTCACGAGGATCGTACTGGTCCTTTTCCTGCGGGGCAGCAGTTCGGATCCAGCAATCCGCAATGGCTGTGGCAACAATGCCTCGCGAACGAAGAATTCCGCATGCGCGCAGCGGACCGTATCCATGAACTCTATTATGGTGAAGGACTCCTAACACCGAAGGCGGTGCGAGCCATCGTTACCAAACGCATGCATGAAATCGAGTCAGCCGTCATTTGTGAATCAGCGCGATGGGGGGATGCCGCCAGGCGAGATAATCCGTTGAATCGCGATGACCATTGGCGTCGGGAAATGCAACAGATTCTAGAAACTTATATACCCCAGCGTAGCGACATAGTGCTCTCGCAACTCTTCCGTCAGGGTATACTCCCGGATTTCGAGCCTCCCGTTATCTCGATCGAAAACGGCCAGGTTGAGATGTCCGCTGGACAAGGAACCATTTATTACACCTTGGATGGTGCGGATCCGCGCATGATTGGAGGAAAACCTTCGACAACTGCCAAAGTATACAAGGCTTCCTTCGAACTAGATCAAGCAATCCAAATCAAATCGAGGGTAAACTATCGCAACGAATGGAGTACACTCTCGACGCTTTCGAATTAATCACGAGGGTTCAGTTGGCCAGTCGCCGAATCGATCGGGCAGCATTTTAAGAACCAGGTTTTTGGCATCATGTTTCATTAAGCGTGTCGCTTTGCGTTTAATCACGACGGTTTAAATCCATGAGACAACGAAATGTAATCATGGAATGGCTTCAATGCCGCCTTGAAAAAACTTGATTGCCAGCCATCGCGAAATAACACCCCCAAAGTCCAAGCGTCGATATCAGCACAGCAATGCGAGTGGGGTATGTGATCGAGCTTGGAGACACAAAGCCTTCTATCAAACCGGCAAAAACCAGCATGACAATGACACCCACTTCCATGGTTAGAGCAGATTTCCCCATCTTTTTCAGAGCTGTTCGGCGACTGACCTGCCCCGGACAATAAATGGCTTTCGCCAGAAGGAATCCGCCTGCACCTGCGATACAGATGGCAAGTAGTTCTATGCCTCCATGTGGCATGACCCATCCCCAGAGAGCCCGGCTGTTTCCTTGCACTGAAAACCAACCCGCAATAGCCCCTAAATACATGCCGTTGAACAGAAGTATGGCGCTTGTGCCGATCCCTGCGGTCAGACCGAATCCAAATGCGAGTAGAGAGACTTGAATGTTGTTGGACATGATACTTGATGCTGCAATCGGCCGAGAGAGACTTGGAATGTCATGCATATTGTCTTCCTTGGCCGGATTGAAATGCAGGAATTCATCTGGAACCAAATCGAATCCAAGTGGCGGATTTTGAATCACCGCAGCGAAGGTGATCAGCGCGGCTCCAAAAAAGAGAATGGAAGAAAGTCCCAATGCCCACAGGTTTTGTCTAAGGACTTGAGCAAAGGAAGCCCACCATCGAGTAGAGGTTTTACGTTTTGGCTTGGTATTATACGCGTAGAGAATCATGTGACCGGCGACCGCCATACGGTTGAGTCGGTCAACAACGGAATCCGGAGCACCCAGAGACCGTGCCCGGGCAAGGTCAGCAGTGATGGTTTGATATTGATCAAAAAAATCCATGAGTTCGGTCTCTGAGAGAATGCGCAAATCCTTGTCACGGCGTTTTTGCAAGTGATCAACTGTTGCTTCGAAACGGGCCCAACATGCTTGCTTATCTGAACCTTCGTAATTCATGTTTGTTTCTATTGAATGCATATGTTGGAAGTATCAGAAGAACGCCGTATGATCGTTCATTGGAAGAGCGTCAGAGCTCAATGTCTTTTCCTCATTGGCTAGTTGCAGCAATGAATCAAGAAATGTTTCATCGCGTTCGATGGTACTGGCCATTGAGTCTGCCTGTGGTCGGATATTACCAGATAATTTCCAGAGTGGAGCAGCCATTCTTTCCGCCAGATCCCGCCTTCCTTCAAAGGGGAAAGTGGTGCATCTGTTCAGGTATTGTTCGATCAAGTCAAGCTGTTTGACCGTGACATTGCCGCCTGCCAGAGACAATGGTTTTCGTGAATGACCTTTCTCCACACGGGCAGCCCAGGCTGCGCCAGTCTTTGTTTCCATTATTTTGGGAAACGATTCACAGACGACAATCGTGCCAGCAACCATATCACCCAGACGTTTACCCGCATCATCGAGATGCATGCTGACGCCACCCAGGAGGTAGGTGGGGGGGGGGAACGCATCTGCGGCTCGAACCAGATTACGAATAGCTGATTCGTAAAATCCAATCGGCATGCCATCTTCGCGCAAAACTCGAATGCCCATCATCTTTTTACCTGGAGTAATACCTTGGAAATATCCTTCGAGTAAAAAATAATATCCCCACAATATCGAAAAAGATATCAAGATAATGACTGCGACTCCGTAGGAATCAAAGGCACCCCTATCTCGAACCAAAGAGGCGAATGGCCCCAGAAAAAGTAATAGCGACAAACAGATTAAAATACATCCAATGACAAGCAAATCGATCGCATGCGCCATAAATCTTGAGGCAAGACCAGCCAGCTCAAACTCAAGTTTTGCATGCTCCGGAGTCGAAAGGTAAATGGATTCTTTCATGTGAGATTACTGCAGGTTGCTCATGCGAATTTCAATATAACGCCGCACTAGCTCAATGGTCAGCGTGTTTGGTGTGGATTCCAAAACGAGAATACCTTTTGATCGCATTTTCTCGAGTGCTAGATGTCGTTTGATAAGTAGTTGTGAGGCCGCGGCTTTTTCATAGACCTCATGCGAATCAGTTGGCATTTGGCTGGCAGCTGCAAGAATACCTGGCTCAGACAAAACCACGCAGAGAACCAGATGCCGTGAAGCTGCTCGTGCAAGGTTATTGGCTAGTCCTTGAGCGGCTGCCTCGTCAAGGACATCAGTGAAGAATACAATCAGGCTGCGACGCTTTAACAAATGCATAGCTTCGGCGGTTACCTGCCAGTAATCGGATTCTAGCGGAGAGGCTTCAACGTGATATAGAGTTTCCATCATGCGGTGCATCACGGCGCGCCCCTTGCTGGAAGGCATGTAGGCCTGAATATGATTGGAAAAACACACGAGTGACAAGTTGTCTCCACGTTTACCAGCCACTTGCCCAAGCATCAGTGCTGCGTTCATCGAGTGGTCCAAACGTGTATGGCCAGCAATGCTCTCACTCATCAGTCGCCCACAATCCAACATGATGGCAATCTGCTGTCCGCGTTCCACTTGAAGTTGCCGGACGATGAGTTTCTGTCTCCGAGCCGATGCTTTCCAGTCCACATGTCGAGAATCATCTCCTATCGCATATGAGCGCAGGCTTTCGAATTCATGTCCTTCGCCTCGTTTTTTTCGAGGTCGCCTGACGTGCCAGTCCTT
>JBDQII010000353.1:0-5246 GCA_040264395.1 Verrucomicrobiota bacterium | reverse complement strand
TCAACAGCGAGAACTAACTTGGATATATCAAACTGGTGGATCAAATGACCGCCATTAAGCGACACATTCCATGCGGAAATGCTTCTTTCCCGTTTGAAGGATCACTTCTGTGGTTTTGTGATCCTGAGCCTTGCCTTGAGTTAGTTTCATTGAAAGAACGACCATGATCTCAGTAAAATCCTTGCGCGTCGTAACCTTCCTTTATTTCTTGTCGTCTATGCGGAGGTGATGGTTCCAAAAAGATACAAAAAGCATTGCTTGATACACCTTATTCTTTTGATTTCAATGACCAGCCATCGTTATTTGGCACTCGGGGACCCTCTCATCAGTTCCTGGTATACGCAACAGTCCGGACAATATGCACGGATCTTTGAAGATAAAGAATCCATGTTCGCCGGAGAGTCTGTGGTCACCTGGAATCGAGGTCAAGGTATCCAAAATCAACCTGTTTATGCGGGTGTCCAGGAAATTGCACACTCGACAGAATGGCTTTACATTAAAACAACCGGCTTAGGTTTTCATACCATGGGCCCCTGGTATTTTGATGAAGCCAAGACGCAGGCGTTTGCAAATTTCCCAGCCAACACCGCGTCAATTTACCGGTTTCCCAGAAAAATGGTTATCCCGCAGGACAAGTCACCGACCTCTGCAGGTGTGATTGGCTATTTTGTTGATGGAATTGCGATGTTTGACTCAACGGATACTTTTTCATACGACACCAGTCAAGGAGTGGACCAAACACCCGTCAGCACAGCCAATGGAGACGGTGTTTGGAATCGTGATGCTTACATCAACGAGGGGGTTACCTTTGATAATGCCAATGCTCACCAGGCGGGTTCCCTGCATCACTATCATGCCAATCCACCGGCATTGAGGCATGCTCTTCAAGATAGTGTTCAATTCGATGGGGGATCCAACGCCTACACGGAGAAATTTAATGGCAATCATTCTCCAATCATTGGCTGGGTCAGGGATGGACTTCCCATCTATGGACCTTATGGCTTTGATGATCCAAAGCCCGGTTCTGATGATATGAAGGTTCGGCGCATGGTTTCGGGTTATCAGCTTCGGGATGGAAGCAATGGATCGACCGACCTTAACCAAACGGGAAGGAAAAGCCTTCCCAAATGGGTCGAGCATCTTGATGGTCGCTCTACCACGATCACATCCGCTGAGTTTGGTCCAGCAGTGGATGCTTGGATTGAAGGGGAAACATATACTTTGGGTCGCTATTTTGAAGATTACGCATACAAGGGAGATCTGGGGCTTACCCTTGGAACTGACTTTGATTTAAACGAATACAATGTCAGGTTCACGCGTACTCCCGAGTATCCCGAGGGCGTTTGGGCCTATTTCACCTGCATACATGAGGACGGCACGCCGACTTTCCCGTATAACATCTCAACGCGTTACTTTGGTCAACCTGAAGGTGAGGGGGTTGCAGAATATTCGGAACCAGTAACCATTGCGTTCACCGGAGGACCCAATGCATTTGAAGGGAATACAAATATTGTTTCGGAAGAAGATGATCTTGTTGTGATGACTTGGAGTGTCGTGGAAGGAGGAACATACCGAATAGATACGAGTGATGACTTGAAGGCATGGGTTGAGTTACCTCAGGAGCCTTATTTGGCAGATCAAACATCATGGGTGATGCTTTATTCGCGTTCTGAGCTGGATAGAAAGCGGTTTTTCAACATTAACCGGATTAGTCTTGAGGACTATGATGATACTGAATTTGGCAGCTCGAACAATGCTGGAGGTCCTGGTGGTGGTTTACCTCCTGGCCCTCGGCCTCCACGCCCCTGATGATAAGTGATGTGTGAGATTATCTACTGAAAATGCTTCCTGTTGACAACAGACCGATTGCGCTCTCATTTTGTTGGTGGCTTTGTATTGTTGGCCATCTTTCGTCTTATCTTGCCTCAAGAGATTGCATGGCAGCCTCCAATCAGGTTGATCTGACACTTCAAATCACTCACCGAATGGGACCGGACCCCCTGCGCATGGATTCTTTGCGTTATGAGAATGCTGGCGGAGAGCTCTACTCGGTGGACCGCCTCAGCTACCTTCTCAGTGGTTTTGTTTTGGAGTCATGGGAGGGCCATGATGTAAGCATGGAGGGGCAATTTGCATGGGTGGATGTATCATCGAGACGTTCGCTTGTTCATCTCCATTCCATTCCGAAAAACCGTTACAAGGCCCTGCGTTTTTCCATAGGCCTCACTCCCAAGTTCAATCATGCAAGAGTGGAGTCGCTACACCCTCTGGATCCTCTCAATCCGCAACTGAACGGCCTTCACTGGAATTGGTCTCAAGGCTATATTTTTATGGCTCTTGAAGGTCGCTGGCAAAATACAAAAGGAGAGCTTTCCGGATATAGCTTCCACCTTGCTCGTGACAAGAATCTTGTGAGGGTGAGTCTGGCCCGGTCACTGGATTTGAGCAAAAGCGCCACGGGTATTCTGGAATTTGACGTAAATCAATTGATCGAAGGCCCAAGCTCTGTCGGTTTTAATCGGGATGGTCGCTCTACGCACTCTGCAATTGATGATCCACTTGCTGTAAAGCTTGTCGGGAACCTACCATCTGCATGGTCCTGGAAAGGGTTCGATATTGCACCCATCGGTCCTCTCATTGCCGAAAGCGGCAAGCCCATGGACTTGCCTCACTCATTCACGCCCTATCGATTGCTATTGAGTCGAAATTTTCCTATGCCACCATTACCAGCAGACAATCCATTGATTGAGGAGAGGGTTGCTCTGGGAGAAAAACTTTTCAAGGACAGGAGTCTATCCTTGGATGGAACGATTGCTTGCTGTCATTGTCACCAGCCGGCAAACGCCATGGGGGATGGCGTTGCCTACAGTCGTGGTATTGAAGGGCGATTGGGGAGACGCAACGCCATGCCTTTGTTTAATCTAGCTTGGAAGTCGAGCTTTTTTTGGGACGGGCGATCCCCCTCGCTCAGAGATCAGGCACTACACCCGATTCAGGATGAAAACGAAATGAATCAATCCTTGGAGCAAATGCTTGTTAAATTGAAACAATCTTCGTTTTATCAGAACGCTTTCGAAGCAGCTTTTAATTCCCCTGAAATTTCTTCCGAACGGGTGGGGCTGGCGATTGAAAACTTTCTGCTGACCAAGCTGTCTTTTGATTCAAAATTCGACCAATCATTGATTGGGCAAGCAGCATTGACAACCAAGGAAAAACGGGGTTTGGAATTGTTCATGACCGAACATGAGCCACGCTCCAAACGCTTTGGCGCGGATTGTTTTCACTGCCATGGAGGTCCACTTTTCTCCGATAACCAATTTCACAACAATGGATTGGATAATCTGGACGCACGGGATCTTGGCAGGTTCGAGTTTACCGGTCGAGCGAAAGACAGGGGCCTCTTCATGACACCCAGTTTACGCAATATTGCAGTGACCGGACCCTATATGCACGATGGACGTTTTGATACCCTTGAGGAGGTGGTGGCGCACTACAACGAAGGTTTGATTCGTCATGAAAACCTCGACCCAAACCTGCTTAAACATCCCCCCGGAGGCCTGGGACTTTCTTCAAATGATCAGGAAGCTCTTGTAGCTTTTTTGAAAACGCTTACTGATGACTCTTTTGTTTCCCCCTCATCTCCTGGTTTGCCCTGAGGGTCGAGAACGCACAATTTAATAAAGGACAGGATGGGATTGTGAGTGTTATCAACACCAATCACCGGCATGCCAGGTAAAAATTTGGATGGCTGTTCGCTGGAAACTTTTTATTGAACGCTTCATCTTGAAACGTAGATCGAGCTTCAATACCTAAAAGAGCGAACTCGCAAATTCTTTAAGATTGAACAAGTCGTTTTGTTTTGTATGGTAGTTTGAATACCCAGAATAGACGTCTCAACGTTTGCAGGTTTAAGCTTTGAGCGGAAAAGTGACACGATTAAACTAATTATTGATCTTCAAACATGAAATATCCTATCAGACTGAACTTCAAGAAACTCGCACTGGCCAAGCAAGCACACCTTATTGACGCAGCAGGCGAGCCCATCGCATATGCGCGTCAGAAAATGTTCAAATTGAAAGAGGAGTTGGAAGTGTTTCGTGACAAGAGCCGCGAAGAAAGACTCTGTCTTATCAAAGCCGACCGAGTGATTGACTTTAGTGCGGCTTATCAATTCTTGAATGAGGAAGGCGCGGTTATTGGAGAGATCAAGCGCGAAGGACTTAAGTCCATATGGAAGGCTACATATCATCTAAACCATGACGCCAACACTCCCTTTGCCAGCATCAGAGAAGAAAAACCTTTCGCCAAGCTGGCGGATGCCTTAGTTGGGGGAATTCCTCTGGTCGGTCTGTTCTGTAACTATTTTTTCAACCCCTCCTACCTTTTGACGAATTCAGAGGGAGTTGAACTTTTCCGTATCAGGAAGACTCCCAGCTTTTTTGGGTCCGTTTTCGATATTGACAAACTTTCCGACGCCCATCAGGACAAAGAAGTATTGTCGCTCATGGGTATCTTGATGATGGTTTTTTTGGAAAAAGCCAGAGGATAGTCTGTGCTTGCGACCTAACGGTCTTCCAATGAATGCTGACGAGATGAATCGTTATGTATGAGAGCCATTCTCATCCTGCTTCCTTTAAACTGATTCTAAAATCATGTTGCCATATGCTGTGGTATCTCCAGTTCTGATTAATCCAATGGCTTGCGGAACTCTTTTTTTGAAATCATTGTGAAGTTCAAAGGTACGCTTGATTCCCCTGCATGCTGTATCAAATTCCTGTTGTTTTCCTTCCGTATTATTTTCCTCGAATTCTTTGGCCATCCATATTTCGCCACATTTCCAATTTGGCAACAGAGCGTCAAGAACTTGAGGGATTGTTGGGATCCCCCTCACCAAAGTCAGGTCAACGGTTTCAATCATTGGCCAATAAGGGAATGCAGCATCAGAAATGACGATGGTGTTGGTATGGCGTACCCTTGCAATCAGGTTTAACAAATCGGGGTTAATAATGTCTTTGGTCAACATAATAAATATCGGAGTTGAAAACTATTTCACCCCCACTGGCATTTGCAATGAATTTGTCATTGAATAGGTCAAGCCTCAGGGGCAGGGCGGACAAGGAACAGAATGGGATTTTCGGTTTTTGACAGTATTTCCGGCCGAGATTTTAACCTTTTGAGTCCTGAATATCAGATGGCTGAACTAGCGGTAGAATGATTTCGATCATAGTGCCCTGTCCGGGTTTTGA
>JBDQII010000352.1:0-5263 GCA_040264395.1 Verrucomicrobiota bacterium | reverse complement strand
TGATGTGCAGCGCATCTGTGACCAGATCATTATCGTCGCACTGGGGAAAGTGCTGGTACACGATACGATTGCCAATCTGGGCGCTCAGTGCAAAGGGTCGGCAGAGGTGGTTGTCGCAAACGATCAGCAAAAACTGGTCAGTCTATTCAAGGCCGAAGGTTGGCCCTCTGAAAACTTGCCCAACGGGCATCTTAAAGTCGAACATGGGGGATTGGATATCAATCCCATCCTTGAAATCATGCACCGCGCAGGCGTCACTCCCATTGAAGTGCTGCCAAGCCCAAACGCATTGGAAGAATTATTTATCCAAGCCTTAAATACTGCCCATGAGTCTGTATCGTAGCACATATCAACATTGGAAAGGCAAGTATCAGGGAATCTGGTATCGTCGCTATGCCATTGCGGCCAACGGCATCCAGAGTGCCTGGTCAAGCAAATGGACTCGGAACATGGTCATGGCAGCATGGATCCTGTCGGTTGTGCAGGCAGCATTGTTGTTTGGGATCGGACAGCTTCTGGTGAAGGATAGTGTGATTTATTCTCTGGTCGAGCAACTTCAGCCCCAGCTTCAGGTGTTTGCCAATGGCTTGATGTCCTGGATCGTGGCTCATCCTGAGATTTCGGTTAGAAGCATCTACAGCTTTCTTTTCTACTTTTTCTCCGGCTGGATGAGCACCCTTTCGTTGATTATCATTGCTCTTATTATTCCGTCGCTTATTTCCAGAGACCTTTCGAGCAAAGCAATCATCATTTACAGTTCCAAAGCTGTAAGTCGTTTTGACTACTTCCTTGGCAAATTTTTCTCTGTTTTTGGGGTTCTCTGTATCGCCTGGCTTTTTCCGGTCTGCTGTGCCTGGCTCCTTGGGGGATTGTTGGCACCGGATTGGAGTTTTGTCTGGCATTCAAGAATGGCACTGTTCAAGTCTGCTGCTTACATCATTTTTGCGGCCAGTTTTCTTAGTATCATTGCAATGGGAATATCTGCAGTTTCAGTCAAAGAAAAATCCGCCACAGTGATTTGGGTCGTCTTATGGATCCTTGGAAATGTATTAGGTAGGATTGGCGCAAAAACGGAATCCTGGATTCAACACTTGAGCTTCAACTACAACCTTGAGCAACTTTCTCTCAAGCTGTTTCAGCCAAAAAACGAACTGAGCCTGCTTCAAGACAATGTACCGGTGGTCGGCAACTTACTTCGGGGTTTACCTGTCGACAGGTTCCCGATGTTTCAATCTCCCCAATTCGCTGGAGCCATGATGACCTGCTGTATCATGATCACTCTGGCAATCATCATTCTTAATTGGAAGGTAAGACCCGAATGAACGATCCCATTATTCAAGGTATCAAACTCAGTCGCTGGTACGGCGTCGTGATGGGACTCAATAATATTGATTTTCAAATCCACCCCGGTATCACAGGACTGGTTGGGCCCAATGGCGCAGGTAAAAGCACACTGATCCAGATCATAACCGGTCAATTACAACCAAGCTCAGGCTCATTGAAGGTCTTTGGAGAAACTCCATGGAATCAACCTTCCGTACTCAGAAGAATTGGGTATTGCCCCGAACGCGAATCGCTTCCAGAACACCTGAAACCCATGGATTGGCTTAGCGGGCTCGGACAGATCAGCGGGATACCCCGAGCTGCTTTTCCCGAATTGGGTATTCGATTGCTTAAACGAGTCAAGCTGGGTGAAGCTCACTGGAAAAAGCGACTTGGCCAGTATTCAAAGGGCATGCGCCAACGTGTCAAACTCGCACAGGCACTGATGCATTCGCCGGACCTGCTCATACTGGATGAACCCATGAATGGCCTCGACCCCATGGGACGCCAAGATATCGCAGATATACTTAAATCACTCTCTCATGAGGGTATCAGCATCATCATCTCAAGTCACATCCTTGCTGAGCTGGAGTCTCTTTGCAAAAATGTGATGATCCTGAACTGGGGAAGGGTCATTGCCTCAGGTGCAAAAAATGAAATTCGTTCGGACCTCAGTCAATGGGCTGAGGAGTTAAGCGTTCGCTGCAACGATCCTCAAAAATTGGCACGTATCTTATTTGAGGATGATCATGTATTGGGCTTTGACATCAAGAAAGAGGAACAGCGACTTGATTTCCGGATCAAAAACCCTTCCCGCTTTTATCAGAACTGGAATCAACTGCTGCAGGATTCAGGGCTCGTCGTTTTTGAAATCAGTAGCAAAAGCCAATCATTGAATCAAATTTTCAACAAGGTCACCACCTAGGAGATATGAATCACGAAAGCACATTGGAAACGACCTTGGACAAACCTTCAATTCACCCAAACTTTTTGGGCATTCTAGCTGGCATATGGAAATTAACCTGGAAATCTCAGCTCACCTGGAAAAAGATTTACGGCTTGCTTTCGAATGTATTGGGACTTCCTTTACTGAGCTATTTTGCCTTTTCAATTGGAGGCCAGTCGAATGCTTTCTACATGTTTACAGTGGATTTTTATATCCTTCTGGTGCTGCCAATCACATGCCTCACTGTTTTTGGCGGCATGGTAAGAGATGATCTACAGGAGGACACGGTATGTTTTCTCCTGACTCGCCCCATGAAGCGCTGGCAATTTTTTCTAACCAAGTATCTGAGTCATCTGGCATGGACGCAGATCACCACAGCACTCACTCTGCTTGCCTTCGCCTTGGCAGGCACGCTGCGAGGGGTAGATAATGTCCCCAATCTCATTATCACCCTGCTCATGATACAGATTCCAGCCATCGTGGTTTATGGTGCCATCAGTTCTTTAATGGGCTTGACCACCAAGAAATATCTGGTGTTCGGGATCATCTATGGCTTCGTTGTGGAATTTGGAATAGGCCAGATTCCGACCAACATCAATGCGCTGGCCATGACCAACCATCTGAAATCGTTGCTGGCAAAATACCCCCCATTATCCGAGCATCTCGGTGTGGAGCCCGGCTCATCGCTGACCGCAGCGGCAGCCATTGCCGCGGTCACCATTGTATTCCTGGTGATAAGCAGCGTCTTATTCACCATGCGGGAATACAATCATTCGGACGAGATGTCCAAGTAAGCGACTCCTCAGCCTGAGGGAGAGTAAAATGGACTGTTTCAGAAAAATCATTCCATCACTTCTCGAGTCATTGAGTCTGAGTCTGGTTTCTCCGACAATAGATTGCATCCTATCAAGGAAAGCCATTGTCTACTCCAATGAAGCCATGCCAATCAAGGGTTGCAGATCCGCGAATCCATGTAACTTTGTGGTGATCTAATGGCAAATCAAGCACCTATCATTTTATGGTTCAGGAAAGATCTGAGATTATCGGATCACCCATCTTTGGTGGCAGCGATCGAAACAGGTCGCCCGGTCATCCCCCTTTACATTCACACGGAAGCCCCCTCATCGCGCAAACAGGGAGCTGCATCAAAATGGTGGCTGCATCACTCATTAGAATCCCTGTCCAATGATTTCAATGCGATAGGCGGCAAATTGATCATGCGTGTGGGAGATCCTGCGTCAGTGCTGGCAACGATGTGTAAGTCAACCAAAGCTGACGCAGTCTACGTCTCAAAAGGATACGAGCCACAGATGGATGCTCAGGACCAGTCCCTTGCAAACCAGATGGGACAAGTGGGCATCCGGTGGAAATCCTTTCAGGGGCATCTCCTCTGGGAACCGGAAAACATCCGCAACAAATCGGGCAAACCTTTCCAGGTATTTACGCCCTTTTGGAAATCAGCCAGTCAATCCTTGAAACCCACAACTCCACTGCCCGTTCCGACGCATTGGCCTGCGCCCGTTGTGTGGCCAAAATCTGATTCGCTGAACAAATGCAATTACCTGCCCTCCATCCACTGGGATCAAGGTTTTTCAACAGTTTGGACCCCCGGAGAGCGAGGTGCCCATGAGAATCTGAAACGGTTTGCAGGACAGAAATTCGATAGTTATCAGGTTGAACGTGATTTTCCAGCCATCGAAGGCACTTCACGCCTGTCCGCTCATTTGCATTTTGGTGAAATCACGCCCAACCAAATCCTGCATGAATGCTTGCAAACCGGTGTGCAAGCAGGAAAATCCAGCCCCTCTGTCATCCAGTCCACCTTCATGCGCGAAATCGGATGGCGAGAATTTGCACATCACTTGCTGATTCACTTTCCTTCCACCACCGAGCGCCCACTGCGCCCGGAGTTCGAGTCATTCCCCTGGCGGAAAGACTCAGAGATGCTCGCAGCATGGCAAAAAGGAGAAACCGGATACCCAATCGTCGATGCCGGCATGCGCGAATTGTGGGCCACCGGCTGGATGCATAATCGTGTGCGAATGATCGTGGGGTCTTTTCTGGTCAAGCATCTTCTGATGGATTGGAAAGAGGGGGAACGCTGGTTCTGGGATACGCTTGTCGATGCTGACCTGGCAAACAATACGCTGGGATGGCAATGGATTGCCGGCTGCGGTGCGGATGCCGCTCCCTACTTCCGTATCTTCAATCCGATCACACAAAGCGAAAAATTTGCGGGCAATGGAAATTATATTCGAAGATGGATACCGGAATTGAAAGACCTGGCTGACGCGCACCTTCATGCCCCCTGGAAAGAAAGCCCAAGCACCCTTGAAGGAGCAGGAGTCATCCTGGGTAAATCTTATCCCAATCCAGTAGTCAACCACATGATTGCCAGGGAAACCGCGCTGGATGCATACCAACGCATGAGATCGGCAAAGAAAAAGTAACTCCTTACTCAGGGCGGTTTGTGGAGGTTGCTTGCGCGGAGCCCGAAGAATGCAGCGCGTTGAAATTTACGGGAACTTCATTAGGCAAAACCAGTTCAAAATCATCCTGAAATTCTTCAAAATACCCAATGACAGATCGAATGTATTGGCGGGTTCCCGGATAATCCATTTGTCGGAGAAAAACCGCGCTATCAGTAGCTCCTTCGTCGGCCATCCATTCAAGCACAACCTTGCGCCCGGCATTGTAATCCGCCAGAGCATAGACGAGCGGCCGGTCCTTTTCCGCATACCTCTGAAGCATCTTGGATAGATAAAAGGCCCCGGCCAGCGCATTGGTTCTTGGGTGGATCAGATGGTCGGGCTGAAAAGAAGGAATACCCTCGGCGTCCGCCCATTCAAATGAGGCCATGTCGGTCAACTGCATCAACCCCAATTCACCCACCCCCCCTCTGGCATTGGCGTCAAGACGACTTTCCTGCCAAGCAACCGCCTTGACAATGGCAGGATGCACGTCATAGATGATTCCTGCATCTTTGAACAGACC
>JBDQII010000351.1:0-5329 GCA_040264395.1 Verrucomicrobiota bacterium | reverse complement strand
TGAGCTCAGCATTCGCACTTCGAATGTCACACAGCTCCGCATCCACATGAAATCGGGACTGTGTCCTCTGGATATAACCAAACAACCAATCATTTCAATCGACAATGAGCGTCTTGAAGTAGATCAACCCGAAACGGATCTTTCATGGGATGTCGTTCTTTATCGCCAAAAAGGGCAATGGAAGACCTCTCCCGGAGCACAGGAATTAACAATTGCGAAGAAACACGGACTGCAGGGCCCGATCGATGATGCCTTCATGGACCGTTTTCTCATGGTGGGTCCAAGTGGCTGGCCGATGAATCCAACTGTAGGCGATTGGGTCTCAAACGAAATGTCCCATGCCATGCGCCATTGGAGACAGCAATTCAGAGGAAGGGCACGATTTAAAATGGATCATGAAATTACTGCAAAAGACATTGAGGAAAGCAACTTGATCTTATGGGGAGATCCATCCAGCAATACCTTGATCAGAAAAATCGTCGAGAAGCTTCCATTGAAATGGGACCATCAGAGAGTTCAGACTCCCGACAACAATTATCCGGCCGATCGTTTCCTGCCAGTTCTCGTATACCCCAACCCATTGAACCCTGATAAATACATCGTCATTAACAGCGGATTTACTTACCGAGAATACGATTATTTGAATAACGCAAGGCAAATACCAAAGTTACCGGACTGGGCGATTCTTGATCTCACGACCCCCCCGTCCCCCAGATGGCCTGCGGGTATTGAGCAAGCTGGATTTTTTGGGGAAGCCTGGGAGTGGATGGGGCCTGAGGATTGAACCGTTTCTTGGGAAGCAATCGTAGCCTCGGCTACAGCCATGATGCAGCTTGCGAATCAACGGTTTGCTTCTCACTGGAGAAGAAGAGAAAATATAAGGAAGTCTCAACCGAAGGTTCGCTTCAGACGCACGCGGTCATAAGCACGACGCTCCGCGGATTCCATGGCAGCAAAATCTGGTTTACCATCCGCTTTTACGGGCCAGTCGAAAATTTTGTTCGATTCCTGCGCACTGGTTTCCTTTGATTTTTGAGAAGCATCTGCAGAATCCTTCGTGCCAGTCTTGATACTGCTTTTCACAACAACTGTCGATTTCGACTTTTGCGTTTCATCGTAACTCATCGCTTGCTCAGTGAGTTGCATATCCCGATCAAGCGATCGGTGAGCTTTAATTCCCTTGGCTTGCAATACGCCATGATAAGCATGAACGGCTTCTGCCGGTCCAATGACGCCTTCCGTGATCAAACGCAGCATTTCAATAAATGCTATTTGATGCTCGGCCTGATTTATCTTCCGACCATACAACGCCACACGCGCACCATATTTCTGAGCATCATGAATTAGTTTAAAAGCATCGTAAGTGGTGCCGGCACTCCCCCCCAGAACCCCTACGGTCATGTTTGGATCATACTGCACCAGTTCCTCCATCGCCCTGGGGCCATGATAAGGAATTTTCAGAAAAACAGGACGCCCTGACTCCGTGACTCCAGCCAGACTGCGCAGGATATGATCGTTAATGAATTCACCTATTTTTTCAGGGGCTACCCCTGAAGGGACATTCGGGTTGAACACTTCCAGGAAATATCGAAAGCGTTTGGCCTCGGCTTCCTCTCGAAAGGATTTAAAGGCATTGAGGGTTGCCTTGTCCTGCTCCAGATCATTGACAAAAGTAACGGAGTACAAGCCCAGATTCGCACCCGGAAATTGATCTGTACTTCGATCACATTCAAGTTGACCACATTGAATATGGTCGATACTTGCAGAGCGAAAGGGTTGTGCAGGTTCCGCAGTGTAACATCCGTGCCGGATGGCCCATACATCCGTTGCGTCATTGGCTCGAGCAGCTGGCGTTATCGACGATTGGTCGAATAGGCCTTCCTTGATGGAGAGCAGTTCATTGACATAGGCAGACATCAAAAGGATATCCACTTTTTCCTGACGAATCACCTCGCGGATGATGTCAAGGAATTCAGGCAAGTTGCGGTATCCAAACTCATCACGTTGCCATATTTCAGGCGAAAATTGGGCAGGCCTTTCACCTCTTCCAGAAAGATAATGACGCCCTCCGGTTGCCCGAACACCAAAGGCCATGTCAGCATCTTTGGCATCCGCGATGATAAAGGCGCGCGAGTCACTGTTGGCTTTGATTTCAGCCAATTTTTGATCAAGCGACTTCATCATGAGAAAAACTTGTGACTTCGTGTCGGGTCAGAGCTGCACTTTGGCCATCGTCTCTTTCAAGGCACGCGCGGATTGCTGAAGACCGGTCTGCTCCTTGGGCCAGAGCCTCATTTCCACCTGATCCATGACGCCGGTGCGCCCTACGACTGTTGGAACACTGTAACACACATCTCGGACATTATAAGCTCCTTGCACCAAACTGGAAACAGGCAGTATGCGCTGTTGATCCAGAGCGATGGAATGAATCACATCACGGATCGCAATCCCTACTGCATAACCTGCTCCCCCCTTGCGCTTGATGACTTCGGCGCCACTTCCTCGAGTACGAGTAAAAATCTGATTCTGAAATCCGGGTCCGCATCCTGGGTATTCTGTCAGGGGTAATCCATTGATCGAGGCTGAGGACCAGATAGGGACCATGGAATCCCCATGTTCACCAAGGGTCAAAGCCTTGACTTGAGTTGGTGCCACCTTGAGAGCTTCCGCGATCAAGGAACTGAATCGAGTTGAGTCCAGCATCGTTCCCAAACCAATGACCTGTTGCCATGGAAGTCCCAGTTGTTGACCTGCAAGCTGAGTAAGGATATCGACTGGGTTGGAAACTACGAAAACAATGGCATCCTTGCGCATGCCAACCTTTTTGATGCTTTCCAGAATCTGGACAAACAAGGCTACATTGCGATTGATCAGATCCAGTCGTGATTCATCTGGCTTGCGCCGTAATCCAGCAGTGATAAGAAAGATATCCGAATCAGCCGCCTCTTCATAGCCACCCGCGTAAATGCGTTGATCTGCCGTAAAAGCAGAACCATGCATTAAATCGAGAGCCTCACCCTCAGCCATCGCCTGATTGGCATCAATGAGTTGAATCTCAGAGACAATCCCTCCGCACTGCAGAGCAAATGCAGCGCAAGAACCCACGCGTCCTCCTCCTCCAATAATGCTGACTTTCATGATTTATTTTCCTTGAGATGAATGTTTATTGACCGCCCAGTTTGGCCATGATTTGTTCGGTGATCGCCTGAACGGCAGATTCGGCATTGGAATCCTTGTTCGTTTCGTTCACCTCGCCCTTGGGGGGAACGGCACACATCACACCGGGACGCCATTCTTCATTATCACACAATTCGCATTCTTTAAGTCCAAAACGTGAATCAGGAATCCCAAGGTTTTGTTTGATATTCAGCAGGTCCTTCAATTGCTCAGGATTCATGGTCTTGAGCGGCGTACCCAACTGCGAGGCCACCCAGATGGTCCGACAATAGGCTTCAAGAATCTCCATTTTGAAATAGGCATCTTCGACGTTCTGGTGACTCCAGGAAACGGCTCCGTGGTTCCCCATCAAAACGGTGTTGTGTTTATCCACAAGATCGGCCACCAGCTTGCCCATTTCAGGCGTGCCCGGTGTACGGTATGGCGCGATGGGCACTTTACCGATGAATACCTCGATTTCAGGGATCATGCACGTTGGCGGCTCAACCCCGGCTACCGCAAAAGCAGTGGCGTGAGGAGGATGACAATGCGCAGTCGCCTTTGCCTTGGGCTGACGCTTCATGATCTCCAGATGCATTAATATTTCACTGGTGCGTTTTTTCTTTCCGGCCTTTTGATCCCCTTCAAGATCAACCAGGCAAAGGTCAGCGGGTTTCATGAACCCCTTGGAAACCAAGGTAGGCGTGCAAAGCGCCAGGTCGTCAGCAACGCGAATAGCAATATTGCCGCCATTGCCGTCGACATAGGCACGTTCCCACATCCTTCGCCCAACATCACAGATCTGCACCTTGAGCTCTTCCATTTCTTCGGTGAAAAAGAAGGCATCAAGATCGGATTGAGAACTAGTTGAGGAAATAGGCCCCACTGGCTTGGACAATCCGATCGCAGGTTTTGTCACAACTGCGTTGCGCGGTTGAGCGGACTTGAGCAAGTCCTTGGCAGATGGAGTCAAAATGGCATCGGCCGTAATGGCGTCAACGGTTTTCCCTTGTCTCAAAAGGGTCTCCACATCTTTGGCGCTGATAATTTTTTTCATGCGTCTTTTTTGGGTGTGTAAAAAGTTTCATCCACCAACGCTGCGTTGATGGCATCGATTGGAATGGGCGGATCAAAAGGTGAGGCAGCTTCCCGCCCCTCAATGAATCCAATGGTATCCCCTACTCCGCCTCCTAAATTATCGTAAACAACCAGCGACGGTTCTTCGCTGATCTCGTTGAGAGCTTCTGCCCCGTTTTGAAAATGTTCTTTGTTAAATGGACTGACCAACAACCAGCGCGCTCCCTTGAGAGAGCCAACTGCCTGACTCAATGTGACACGCCCTATGACCGTTCCAAGCCTCATGCCACCAGTTCCTCCGATGCCTCATCTACGATGGCGACAATGATCTGGCGCACCGGACTTGAAGGATCACCAACAGCTTCTCTTGCCGCGGAACCATCGGAGGAAACAATCACCGTCTGATGCATTCCGGCTCCGTAGGGATCAATGGCAATGATGGGAGTTCCTTCAGCTTTTCCACGCGCATCGAGAGGCTGACAAATCAGCATGCGCCAGCCGCTGAGGCTGGGGTGTTTTCGAGTGGCAATCATACTGCCTTCAACACGCGCAAGTTGCATATATTGTCTTTTTCGATATGGGATTTGTTTTGCTGAGGCTTTCTGATTAATAAATCCTCAAATTGTCCACCATCACGCATCGCCTGACGCGAGTGAAGGTTTTAGGATTCGTCACGCCCTCTCCGGTAGGTGTGGCGATCGAGAAACTCAAGTAACCCTCTCCCCCCAATCCAAGGCCGGCTCCGCAGGGTCCGTTCTTGATAAACAAGGTCGTATCCAGAGCGCGTGCCATGGCGGTCATATGATTGACATCATGGGAATGAATGATCGAGGTGTGCTTGTAATTGTGCTCTGCCTTGAGCGCTGCGCGGATCCCATCATCGACGGAACCAACGCGAACGATGGGAATGAACGGCATCATCTGTTCCTCATCCACGAAAGGATGATTTTCATCCGTCTCAGCAAAGAGTAAATCTGTTCCGTCCGGCACTTGAATCCCCGCGGCTTGAGCCAGAACAGTCACATCCTTGCCGATGAGATCTTTGTTGACGACAGGATGCGGACAACCTGCTCCCTGACCTTCCTTGAAGGTAAAC
>JBDQII010000350.1:0-5343 GCA_040264395.1 Verrucomicrobiota bacterium | reverse complement strand
CTCCTCTATTTGAACAGTTTCGGTCATGATAGTGTTGAAAGGGTGATGAAATGATTACGCCGGTTGCTCAGCTTCTTTGATGACCCAATCGTAGCCCTTGTCCTCCAGTTCATGAGCTAGTTCCTTGGGGCCCGTTTTGATAATGCGTCCGTCATGCAGAACATGCACCACATCCGGTACGATATAATCCAGTAGACGCTGATAATGTGTGATGACCAGTTGGGCAGATTCAGGACCGCGTAATTGGTTTACTCCGTTGGCGACCACTTTGAGCGCGTCAATGTCCAGACCCGAATCGGTTTCATCCAAAACGGCCATGACAGGTTCAAGAGCGGCCATCTGGAAAATTTCATTGCGTTTCTTTTCGCCTCCTGAAAAACCTACGTTCAATGACCGTTTCAAGTAATCTTCAGGTAGATACAGCAGCTTTGCTTTGGATTTTATGAATTTGAGGAACTCAACTGCATCGAGTTCCTTTTCACCTCTGGCTTTGCGCGTTTCGTTGATCGCTGACTTCAGGAAGTAGGTAGTGTTTACTCCGGGAATCTCCACAGGATACTGGAAGGCGAGGAAGAGACCTAGGTGAGCGCGCTCGTCTGCTTCCATATCCATGAGATCTTCGCCCCGAAATTCAATTTCGCCACCCAGGATTTCGTATCCTTCTCGTCCGGCAATCACTGATGCCAGAGTGCTTTTTCCGCTGCCGTTAGGGCCCATGATGGCATGGACCTCTCCGGCATTGATTTCGAGGTTGATCCCTTTGAGAATAGCGCGCCCCTCCACGCCAGCCTGCAGATTGTTGATTCGTAACAGTGATTTATTCGACATAAAAATGAAATGATACTTAAAAATTATTCAATGATTGGAGGAGATTTAACCGACGCTACCTTCAAGGCTGACGCCGAGTAGTTTTTGAGCTTCGACTGCGAACTCCATTGGGAGCTCGCGGAAGACCTCCTTGCAAAAACCGTTGACGATCATGTTGACGGCATCCTGTGTGGATATGCCGCGTTGGTTACAATAGAAGATCTGATCCTCCCCGATCTTGCTGGTGGTTGCCTCATGTTCCACGCTTGCAGTCGTGTTTTTAACTTCGATATAAGGAAACGTGTGAGCGCCACATTGATCACCAATCAGCAGGGAGTCGCACTGTGAAAAGTTCCTTGCGTGCTCGGCTGACTTACGTGCCTGCACGAGGCCTCGGTAACTGTTCTGCCCCTTGCCTGCAGAAATGCCTTTAGAGATGATGGTACTACGTGTGTTTTTACCAATATGCACCATCTTGGTACCTGTGTCAGCCTGTTGACGGTTGTTCGTCAGCGCAACAGAGTAGAATTCCCCCACGCTGTTTTCCCCCAGAAGTACGCAACTGGGATATTTCCAAGTGATGGCGGACCCGGTTTCAACCTGAGTCCAGGAAATCTTTGAGTTGCGCCCCTTGCAAAGTCCCCTCTTCGTCACGAAATTGTAAATACCTCCCTTGCCGTTTTCATCACCAGGATACCAGTTCTGGACCGTGGAGTATTTGATTTCAGCGTCATCAAGAACGACCAATTCGACCACCGCCGCGTGCAATTGATTTTCATCGCGCATAGGTGCGGTGCATCCTTCCAGATAACTCACGTAGCTACCTTCCTCTGCTACAATCAGCGTTCGTTCGAATTGTCCCGATTTTGCAGCATTGATGCGGAAATAGGTGGATAAATCCATCGGGCACCGCACCCCTTTGGGTATGTATACGAATGAACCATCGCTGAAAACAGCGGAGTTCAATGCTGCGTAAAAGTTGTCCGTGTAGGGAACCACACTGCCCAAATATTTTTCTACAAGCTCCGGATGCTTCTGGACGGCTTCCGACATCGGACAGAAGATAATGCCTTTTTCAGCCAGAGTTTCCTGATAGGTCGTCCCCACGGAGACACTGTCAAACACCGCATCTACTGCAACGCCGGCCAGACGGGCTCGCTCATGCAAAGGAATGCCCAGTTTTTCGTATGTTTCCAGAAGTTTTGGGTCGACTTCATCCAGGCTTTTTGGACCATCTGTGTTTTTTTTGGGAGCGGAATAATAAATGATATCCTGAAAATCAATCGGTGGATAATCCGCTTTCGGCCAAGTCGGATTGGACATTTTCAACCAATGCCGATAAGCCTTTAACCGCCACTCGAGCATGAACTCGGGCTCGTTTTTCTTGGCCGAAATGAATCGGACAATTTCTTCACTCAGTCCGGGAGGGGCTGATTCGGCTTCAATATCAGTGATAAAGCCATATTTGTATTCACTCTTTACAAATCCTTCAATGGTCTCTGTTGCGCTGCTCATGGTATTAAAGTTTGTTTGGTTGAAAATCCTACGAAAGACCTTAAAACTCGATCCTTCAATTCGTTAAGTTATAGATGATCCAGCAATCGCTCAGTTTTCAGCGCGATTGGGACAGTTGACTGGGTTGCTGCAATGCCCGCGTATCGAAATATCCACTTGAGTTGGGATCAGATGTTTGGGGATTCTTAAGGGAAGTGCCCCCTTGTCTTTCTTGAAATTCACGTCGTGAATATTGCCGCATTCTTCACAGAAAAAATGGCAATGCTCCTTGAGATTGGAGCAATAACGCGTCGCTGATCGTTCAACATTGACTTGTTTGATGAGTCCGCACTTCACGAGAGCATCCAGGGTATTGTAAACGGTGGCCATGGATATTTCAGGCATGTCGGCCTTGGCGCGAAGGTAAACGTCATCTGCTGATGGGTGGTCTGTCTGCTCAAGTAACGTATTATACACATGCTCTCTCTGTGTCGTCATACGCAGACCGCTGTCTGCCAGCTTGCGGGCCAGGCCCTTGTTTTCTGATGCTGCCGTTTTCATTGTCCTTGCAAACAAAATAACTCGGCTATTAATTGTGTCAATACTTAGAATGATTCTAAATAAAGAAAATGGGTTTGCTGCTTGAAATGCTCCTGCTCTGAGGTGTCAGAAAAGTTATTTTCACCTTTGAGTGGCCTGTTGAATGCCAGTCGGACATTTGATTTTCATGAAGATGGCCCACGAAGGGGGTTCGTTGTTGTCACTGATCACGCAGGGAATCCAAAAACTGTCCCTTCAATGCGGATTGAGTGGCAAAAAGTATCCAGATGAAGCCTGTGCCGAAAATGGTAAAGAGCGTCAAGGCCAGCGAGGCGTAAGGAATATTGGCACCGGGTGATTGAAGGCTTGGAAAGACAGCTATCAAGGCACTGAAGCTTCCCGTGAATAATCCTGCACTAAGCAAACCGAAATGCTCCAGCAAGACCAGCGTCCTGATGCGATTGTGGGTGAACCCGACTGCGGCCAATAGCCCCAATTCAGTCCTGCGATCGAGAAGATTCCTCAATACGACCACTCCCAGGCCGAAGCTGCCAAGCACCATGCCAAGGCCTCCAAGTAACTGAAAGGTTGATAAATAAGTGTTTTGAACAGCATTGAATGCTCGCATGCGTTCAACGGTATCGGAAAGGGAAAGGCCATTATCTTCCATGGCTCGGGTCAAAGTAATTGCAACGCTTTCCTTCTGCTCGGCAGGTGCGTCGAGAAGGAATGTTTTGTAACCGGGTTCGTTGGGGTAATGTTGAAGAAATGCCGATTCAGAAATAATCACATTTCCCTGCAGGATAGAATTGGCCACTGCGGCAACCAGTCTTACTCTGAACGTTTCTCCTTGTGTGTTCTGGAAT
The DNA here is from genome assembly GCA_040264395.1 of Verrucomicrobiota bacterium. Lineage (GTDB taxonomy): Bacteria > Verrucomicrobiota > Verrucomicrobiia > Limisphaerales > AAA164-E04 > AAA164-E04. The sequence goes on along the minus strand of JBDQII010000350.1, from coordinate 1,636 downwards.
TCAAGAATATCCCCAACATTTTTCCCCATTGCCCACATGATGGAATTAATATCAGCAATACCGGGAACTATTCCGTCGGGTGCATTGCTTGAAAGTAAATTCCATGCCGACGAATCCTCTGGGATATCTTGGCTGACTTGCGCAAATGTGAACGCATTGCGGGAAGCAAGTGCCTCAGGGTCGACCCCCAGCAGCTGTGGTCTCTGTGCTCGGTTTAGATTCAGGCAACTGGCTTGTTCGCCGTCACGGCGCCTGAATGACACAAAACGGACGCCTTCGAGTTCATCCTGAAACAATCCGTATGCTTCCGCTCCTTCCGCTGTGTTCAGATTTCTAACCACAGGAGCCGTTGACTCCCCCCAGAAAGCGAATCCGCCGGTTCCAGAAGAACGTTTTTCGGCGTCACGCAAAGCGTTCAGTTTGTTGGCTCCTACGGCGATGACCAGAAAGGACCCGAAAGCCAGCATGCTGATGGTAGCCAAACTCCGCTTTCTGCGGCGCGAAGCATTTCTAATTCCCCACTGGAAAAGTGAGGGCGGTTTTGATGATCCTTGATCAGTGGTTTTACGCAAGTAGGCGGATGCCAGGTTCAAACCTGCGATCAATAACAGGGAACCAGCTCCGAAGAAAGCGCCTGTTGCTTTGCTTGGGTTACCCTCCATACCCACAGCTGCGATTCCCAGAGCTGCAAACCCACAAACGATACCGACCACGAATCTTCCATTGGCTCCTTTAGACGCTTGGTCCACTGCTTGACCCTCCACGTGACTTTCGGTCAAAAGGACGTGTGCAGGTTTCTGAATCTGCTTCCGAAGCCCCCACCAAAGTGTCATTCCGGTCAACGCTATCGATCCGACCGCAGCTCCGGAAACGGTAGCAGGATTAAAGTGGAACTGAAGTGATGACGTGCCCACGGCGTCACTCCAAATGGTGGATAAGCCATAGAGCATTCCCTTGGCATAAAGAATGGCAAAAACCACCCCGGCCGCGTGTCCCAGCAAGCTGATGAGCATTCCTTCTCGCAGTAAAAACTGTTTCAAGCGTTTTGGGGTCATGCCTATCGCCAGTAATATGCCCGACTCCTGAGTGCGTTGCTCCACAACAAATTGAAAAAGCAGATTCATCAAAATCAGAGCTGCGACGATAAGGAAGAAACTAAACCCAATGAACAGACCCCCGAAATCCTGGGACTGAAGCACCGAATTCCATGCCTGCATTTTCACAGGAATGCTCATGATACCGAGCGTGGATGGTTTCAGGTTTTTCAGGATCGCTGATTCGAGTGCCTCTTTTTGAGTGGAAGTTGTGATTTCTGGATATCTTACAGCCGTCAGAGCCCCGAATCTGTTCTCCCAGATTTCTCGTCCTTTGCTGAGGGAAATAAACGCCTTGGGCGTGCCTTTGTGTGTTTCCCAGTAGGCGTTGTCCTGGTCGCGAATCAGATCCAGATCAATAGGGAAACCGGTATCCCAATCCCGGCAATTATCCGCGTCCTTCAGCCCGGGGAAATCAGGCATCAGATCCGGGTCATCGTAAGGGGCTTGCATTGGGACAATCGCTCTCACTGTAAACGCTGTCGTGGCCTCTTTGAGATCACGCCCGAGTCCGACTTCGAAATAGGTCATCTCTACCGAGT
>JBDQII010000349.1:0-5373 GCA_040264395.1 Verrucomicrobiota bacterium | reverse complement strand
ATCTTGTGAACTTCCACTTGGACACCTGGCATGTTTTCAAGACATTTCTGAAGTAGCATGCAGCCTGCATTAAATTCGTGGTCTCCCGGGCCGTGACTGGGCCTGCCGGCCAGCAGAACGATTTTTTTATCCTCGAGTGCGATCAGGTTTCCTGACAGAAGGACAGCGAATAGGAGTGTCAATAATCGTTTCATCGGGACTTACTTTGCGCCTTTGATGGGGCTGATGAAAGATTGGTTTTGGCGGGCATCACGAAGGATTTCCAGCGGGTTTCTGCCACGCTTTTGATCCAGATTGGCGAGTATCTGCTCGTCGCTCAATGGACAATCGACCCCATTTTCAGGAACCTCAGCTTTTGCCAGCCACAGCATGGCGTTCAAGATCACTTTTCTGAAATCAGGATTCCGCCAGTTGAGATGGTTGTGAAGGCCGGTGAATCCGAAGCCTCGTCCACCATTGGTGCGTTCGTATGCCCAAGCGACATGCTGCGGAAGGCCTGCGGCCACCGCCTTGCGTACCTCCGGGTTCCCACTGTGTGGACCATCTTTTCGCTCCATCGTTTTTTCAGGAGCCACAGCCGAAAGAATAGGCGTAACGCCCTTCATGTTCTCTGGGAATCGCATATGAAAATACCACTCATCATTGACCGCAAACGGTTGGACGCCGTTGGTAATCGGATGATCTGGAAAGCTTGTGAATTCAGCAGTCCAGTGAGGGTTGACCGACCAGTTTGTTTCAAAATATCCGCCCATCCATTCCAGGAACTCAGATCCTCCCTTATCCTTGGGAACTTCGACTCCATAATGAAGACACCCAAATCCTGCGCCGTCACTCATTACCTTGCTTAATTGTGCTAACCTGCCTTCCTGAATGGCCAAATGGTTCCCACCACCCGTGCAGAAAACAACAATGGCATCCGCACCCTCCAGCGCATTGGGGGCCTCAGGCCAGCCACCTGTGTAAACATCAACTTCAACGCCGGCGACGTCTTTCAGGCAGCGTTCTATGAGCATGCAGCCTGCTTTGTGTTCATGCTGAAGAACACCATGACTTGGCGGGCCAGCGATCAAGACAATGCGTTTGGTATCCGCCTTGAGATTTGTCGTTAAACTACAAACCCAAAGTAGGGCAAGAATGCATGGTGTTATCAATTGATTGCATTTCATGATTTAATTCAGGGTGCTTAGTTCTCGCGTGTAGCTGACCAGTTGAGAAGCATCTCATCATTTATTGTGACTTCTCCCGCAAGGGCACCATTCGGTTTCATTTTACCTCTATAGCTGGCGGTGACGGTTTGCCCTTCGTATTCACCGGATATGTTAAACTCAACCGTATCTCCTGATACGATCCCTTTTACAGGGCTTTTACCCAGCAGCCCCTCATATTGCCCCTGGAGTTGGTTGCCCTGCTGCTGAAGGTGAAATACAGGAGTACCGACTCCCTGGTCAGAGAAAACTTCCATATTCCACACGCCACCTATCTGGATGGGTTTTAGTTTCTTGATTTTGATGTCGCGAAACTGGACTGTCATTGGAGGGCCTGCGTGCAGTTGCAGTGCCAGGATCCCTGAGTCAACTTGCTTTTTTTTATCTTCATCGAGAACAATAGCTGTGACGCGACCGTTGATGACGTGGACAAAACGATTTTCTACGGCAATGATTTTGTAATCATTCCAATCCTCATTCTTGATCTGGGATTGAATATCCTCAGATGCTCCCAACGAGCCAAGAACCTCCACTTTATGTTTGTCTCCATTGCGTGCAATACGGGTCATCTGACCCCGCTGAGCTAGGATGCCTCGACCTCTCTCTTCATACAAGATGCCTGAGTAGGTTTTGCCTGCTTCGAAGTCTCCCTGATAACCTCCAACGACCCAATTGCCCAGTTCCTTGCTCCGATACTGAATGCCTGAATTGCCATTGATGATTTTATACTGCAAGCGCAATTCAAAATCATCCACCTTACCGTCACGCCAGATAATGAAGGTATTGCCTTTGGTTGGGTTTTCCTTGGTGGTCTGACCTGTAATCGCACCATCGCGAACAGACCAGAATTTTGGGTTTCCATCCCAGCCGTCCAGGTTTTTACCGTTGAAGAGCGAAGTAAAACCCTCGCTGTCTGCGGCACTTGCTTGCCAGGTCAAACCCGCGCACAGGGCCGTTGCCAGAATGGATCGCATGAATTGTTTCATAATGGTAAAAATAAGGCCGGAAAATCCGGCCGTTTTTTTATTGGATGCTCTTTAAGTTACTTGATGTTTTTCTTCAGGAACTTGAGACCTTTCACTGCAATCTCATCCCGAGTGGGTTCCATGCGACGCCAGATAGCAGCCGCCTTTGCGATAACCTTGACGTCTGTGGTGAAGGATTCGATCACCACGTCACCCTTGTATCTGATGGATTTCAGAGCAGCAACAATCGGTTTCCAGTCGATGTGGTCGTTGCCCGGGGTTCCACGGTCACTTCCGCAGGCATGGAAATGTCCCAGTAGTTTGCCGGCCTTCTTGATGGCTTTTGCTTGATTCTTCTCTTCGATGTTCATGTGGAATGTGTCGAGGTGCAACTTCAGCGCCTTGCTATCCACATCCTTGATCATTTTCAAACCTTGATCACAGGTGTTGATAAAATCTGTTTCGAAACGATTCAAAGGTTCGAGACAGATGGTGCGGCCTCGATCCTCTGCGTATTTACTCAGGGTTTTGAGATTCTTGACCACCGTTTTCCACTGGGCGGCATATTCCTTGGCGGGAACTGCGTCGGCGCGGCCGACAGCAGAATAGACCGGGCCAATCAACGATGGGCAGTCTAGAATGACCATCTGATCTATGAGAGCCTTCATGTAGGCAAGCCCTGTTTTCTGTTGCTGGGCTGTTCCTCGCAAATCGCGGTCAGGTGACATACAGGCACATACCGATCCACAAACAAGATCGTTGCGGTCCAGTGCGGCTTTCACCCTCTCAGGATTAATGTGCGACGGATCCTCCACCGGGATTTCTATCGTATCAAAACCCCATTTTTTGAACTTGGGCAGGAGGCCAGTGCTCCGCGTGGTGAAGGGGGATGTGAACAGAAAGGTATTAATTCCAAATCTCATAGCTAAGGGTAATCTCCTTCGAATTATATTCCTGGATTGTTTCCTAACAAGCTTTTTGTCCAAGGGCTTCAATCATCGTTTGGACACGGTGGCTGTAGGTGTGATGCCCAAGAACGCGCTTGCGCGCCTTCATGGCGATCTCTTCGGCGCGGTATGGGTCATACTTGAGGGATCGATAAACCAGTGGCACCTCATCCCAATCCCGATATACGACGAGCTCTTCGTATGGATCGAATTGGAGTTCAAGATCAGGGACCCATTTCGTGAGCATCAGGTTCTGGCAGGCTGCTACTTCAAATACCCTGAAGTTCAGTCCGTTCAGATTCTTGGGCCTTCGTGGTAGATCCAGTACGACCGCATATTCCTGATAAAGTCGATTCAGGGTGTTTGAATCCAAGTTTTTGCTTTTTAACTTCGTCCACCAATTCGTGGTTTTTGGGCCTTCCCAGATAACAGGCACTCCTCTGAGGCGTAGTCGATTGAGGGTTTTTAATCGTGACTCGGTAACGCTTCCCGCAAAGATGATTTTATTTTCCCTCGAATCCACGCCTGAAGGGGCAAACCGCCTCTCGTTAACCGCGAGAGGTAAATATTTTATTTTTCCATCCTCACCGTGTCTAACTTTCTGCAGCGACTCCTGCATGGAGGAGTCGGAATAAAAAACATGGTCGAAACATTGGATGCCGTTCCAGGAAGTTCGTCTGCAGTCACTGAACCACGCTGCCAGTGTAGCTTTTTTCTTGAGATCCCTCTGAATGGCTTTGAAGAATGCGGATGTCATTCCAAAGGGATCAAGGAACAGGATAAGGCTTGGAGCGGCTTTGTTGACTTGATCTCGGATACGCTGGATGGCGGGCTCCTCCGGGTCAAGATTCATGTATCCATGCCGATACTCAAACCATCGTTCTTCCAGGCGTTCAGGTTCAAGTGCAGCAATGTGACATGCAGCTCCGTGGCGCTCGAACGCATCGCTTACGTCTGGAGCCCAATGATTAACCCGCGTGTCTGCAACGATAAGAACATTCGATTCAAATCGCTTTTTTGCGACGTTTTTTTTCTTGGATGGCGTGTGTTCGGAATGCATGGATGAATCGTTCAATGACTGGGACAAGCATGCGTAGAAGCCTTCTGGTTTGCAAATGCTTTATGCTCTGGGGTGAGCTTGGTCATAGACACGTTTCAAGCGGTCAGTGGTCAGGTGAGTGTAAATTTGCGTGGTGACCAAGTGTGCATGCCCGAGAAGCTCCTGGACACTCCTCAAGTCGGCTCCCGCATTGAGCATGTGGGTGGCGAAGCTGTGCCGTAATTTGTGAGGCGTAAGGTTTGGATCCAGCCCAGCATGGAGTAGATAAAGTTTCAGCCTGCTTTGGATTAGCCTTGGGTAGAGCGCCTTTCCGTTGGCGAGTTTTGAATAAAATACCGGCTGTTCAGCTTTTTGTGGGTGGCCGATTCTATCCCAGTAGAGACGAATGGAATCCAGAGCAGGTGCGCCAATGGGAGTCATCCTTTCTTTCTTTCCCTTACCCTCAACAAGGATGAGCTGATCCTCCCAGAAAAGATCACTTACCTTGAGTTCGCAAAGTTCACTGATCCGCAGCCCGCACGAATAGAATGTTTCAAGCACTGCGGAATCCCTCAGAAACGTTTCCGGCGAAGTTCTTGTTTTTCGATTGCTCCTTTTTTTTTCCCAGGCCTTGGCCGGGGCTTCCAGCAGTGCATGGATTTGCTCTGGTGTCAGGAATTGAGGTAGTTTTTTTTCTTTTTTGGGCAGCAGGATATTTCGAATAGGAGATTCCTTTACCCTGCCCTTGCGGATGAGGAATTTATAAAAAGTCCTCAAGGCGCTGAATCGAATCTGGGTCGAGGATCGACTGTATTCTTTTCTGCCGAGAAATCTCAAATATGCACGAAACGAATCACGGTCAAGCGCCTTCCAGTCAGGTGCTGATCTCAGGGTTTTCTGGTGCCACACAACAAATTCATTAAGTGTCTGTGCGTAATTTCGGCAAGTGTGGCCCGAAGCAGCACGTGCACCCTTCAATTCTTCCATGAAGGCATCAATGAGCGGATCATGAACGGCGCAATTGGAATCAGTGGCGCCCATAATACGTTGGGTCAGGACTCTGAATCTGAATCGCTTGCACCTTCCTCGCGGGGCGCAAATTCAAAACCTACTTTACCTTTGTCTTCAACCACAAGAGCAGCCTCAAATGGGAAGCCTCGTTTTGAGACGAACCCCTTCAAGAAGTCGGTGCGACCTGAGTCGAGAAGCTTTTTGAT
>JBDQII010000348.1:0-5397 GCA_040264395.1 Verrucomicrobiota bacterium | reverse complement strand
TAAGTATAGAAATAAACTAAGTATTGAGCTTTCCGTGGAATTTTTAAACTATCACCATTTAAGGTATTTCTGGGCAGTAGCAAGCGAGGGAGGACTTACCCAAGCTTCCAAAAAACTCAACGTGTCGCAACCTACCATCTGCACTCAAGTCCAGTCGCTGGAAGATTTCCTTGGCGCTAAACTGTTTCGCAGGAACGGTCGCAAACTAGTGCTCACGGAAACAGGTCACAAAGTCTACAGCTATGCCGAGGAAATCTTTTCCTTAGGGTCGGATTTATTGAATACCGTAAGGCAAAGACCAACATCACATCCATTGCGTTTTTCCATTGGAATTGTGGATTCAGTGCCCAAGCTGGTAAGTTATAAAATACTCAAACCAGTCTTTCAAATTCCTACACCTGTAAAAGTATCTTGCTCTGAAGGAAAAGTGATCGATTTACTTTCGATGCTTGCCGCCTATCGCATTGATATCGTGCTTTCTGACGAACCCGCACCAAGCTCCACAAATTTCAAAGTATTCAATCATCGTTTAGGTGATTGCGGCATCGTTTTCTGTGCAGCCCCTCAACTGGCGGACAAATTAAAGACGGGTTTCCCTCAATCTCTCGATGGGGCTCCTGCTCTTTTGCCCACTGAAAACACCGATCTTAGACGATCCCTTGAAAAATGGTTTCAGGAGATCAATATAAGGCCTCATCTAATTGCTGAATTTGACGATGCTGCTCTCATGAAAGTAGCCGCAGAAGACGGTCTTGGGTTTTTCCCTCTGGCTAATGTTGCAGCAGCAGAAGCAGTCCAGAAATACGGAGTCAAGATCATTGGAGAGTCAAATGCATGCCTCCAGCACTTTTATTTAACCAGCGCGGAGCGTCACCTCGACCATCCAGCGGTAATGTCACTTATCGAAAATGCTGAAGCGTCGCTGTTTGGAGAATCACGCCAGAAAAAACCTCAGCCGGCCTAGAGGGTAAAATCAGTTTCGACCTGCAAAACATCGAAAAATGCGATGGAGGCTCAATCATCTTGATCAACGCTAATCGGCGAATTGTTCGACTGCAGGAATAAACGTAAATCCCCGGCCGTTTGCCCTATCAACAGGTCTGATAGGCCATCATTATTCCAGTCTGTGGTGAGGACCTCCGACTGCTCACCGAACACTCGAATACCACTTTTTTCGGCAGTTAAAGCTTTGAAAGACATATCTCCATTACCTAGCAGTATGAGCCCCAGCCCCGCATCAGAACGAGACATTTCAGGCTGCAAGGATTGAAGATTCTGCCCTATGAAAATATCGGCTAGGCCGTCTCCATTAAAGTCACTGACAGCAAGTGACAGGGCAGAAGTTTGCTGAGCTTCAAATGGAAGTGGTTGCCATTGGTAACGACCTTGATCATTCCAAAAAACTCCCGTTTCAAGAGTATTAATTTCAAGCCAGACACCTAATGCGGAAATTCCTTGAAAAAGTTCATCGACATGTGTCTTGGACATCCCAACATAGGTTCGATGTCGCTCTCTCACAAAGGGAAATGCGTTCCCCAGAGCAATGAGATCCCTGAGTGGTACCCAGTGTTCGGATTCAGGCTCATAATAACTTTCAACAAGATCATAGCTTTCATTGTTGTCCAGATCACCGTGATACATTCGAATAGAATGATGGATATGCCGCTGGTAATCTGTGTTCCTACCCCAGTTTCCCGCAAGCACATCCAGATCGCCATCGCCATCCAGATCTGCCGCTTCCAATGCTGTCCACAATCCCTTCCTTGAGGCCAAACCTGCTTCTTCTGTTTTCTCGGAAAAGATTCCGTTTATGTTTTCCCATAATCGCAAGTTGCCCCATTCGCAAGCAACGATGAGATCCTGATCACCATCACCATCCCAATCGAATGATTTCGCATCGGTTACCAACCCCATGTCAAACCACAAACGACTTTGTTCCAGATGCAGCTTGTAGTGGCCACGATCATTTTCATAAAGCCTTGAAATAGAGGGCTCAGGATACCTCCCAGGGTTCATTCGCCCCCCTACAAAAAGGTCCAGATCACCATCCTTATCATGATCGATAAGTTCCAAACAACCGGGAAGAGCGCGTTGCCCGGGCAACGTTTGAACCAGATCAAAACGTTCCCCCTCCTTCTGATAAATGAGGACACTTGGCTGGGATCGTGTTGCCTTGAGTCCATTCTGAAATGCGGTGGTCATGTTACTGATGGATATTGCCAATCGCATTTTTCTGTTATTCCCCTTCCAGAGGACCAGATCTGTCTGATCCCCCACAGCGGAACCTTCCAATTTCAATGATTGTGCTCCCATGGTGACGGTCGCAGGGGAAGCTTGACCTTGGCCCATCACCAGATCATCAAGACCGTCACCGTTCAAATCCCCTACCACGATCGAAGGGCCCCAGCGATCCAGGTATCTTGGCAAAAGTGGCTGTAAGTTCATAGCTCCCTGCATAGACGATTCCATGTGCTTTTTACTGAACAGTGAGACATTAGCTTCCTCAAACAATGGAAGACCTTTAGCGAGGTTGGGCATGAGGGGTTTTAGGGATCCTTTCACCTTGGGCTGCAGCAGGGTGTATGCTTTGTTTGGTTGGATATTTTCAATTTGACTGCATTGTCCCCCGGGCCAATCAATCTCCAATCGCATAGCTCCTGTCTCTTCAGGTGTTGCGAAAACCACAAGGTTTTCGTCCGAAGATAAGTATCGTCCACCAGAAGAAACGACACGCGTTTGAATAAAGGGACGAACGGAATTTGTCGTCACGAGTCGCAATCGCGCTCCTATCGCGTGAGGATTTGCCGCACCACCACGCAATCGCACGCTGATTCTTTGACCTGTCGCGTTGTTTCGATAAATGCTTGGAGATCGCTGAAGATTGTTCAGCACCACATCCAAATCACCATCACGATCCAAATCAGCAAGGCAAATCCCTTGAGAAATGCCTATCTCATCAAATCCCCATGACTTGCTCATATCTTCAAAGGTCAGATCACCTTTGTTTCGAAAAACCAAGTTGGATGTCTCCAGAGCGGGATACATCAAAAGGGTTTTGGGAATCCGGTTTTTGGGAGCCGAACGCATGGCCATCATGGCTGCAATGGTCGCATCCCCATCCAGCAAATCATGATTGTTTCCATTAGCCACCAATACATCATCCCATCCATCAAGATCCACATCCATGAATACAGTCCCCCAGCTCCATTCGGTGGCATCCAGACCCGCCATTCGAGCAATCTCAGCATAAGACCCATCTCCCCGATTTAAAAACAAGGTGTTACGCTGTGTTTGGGGTCGATCCAGCCCCATGGCTATGGATGGCTCCTGTATTCCTGTCTCATAGTTGGCACGCTGTGTCTGCCGTTTGGAATGCTGTTGACTCAACATCTCGACAATGAAAATATCATCGTGGCCATCGCGATTGATATCCGCCACATCTGCTGCCATCGAAGACCAACTCGACTGACGCATGGCCTGATTTGAAAGCTGCTTAAAAAAGCCGTCCCCCTGATTCATCCAGATTTGATCCGCACCATGTGCAAAGTCATTGCAAACTAGCAGATCCGGAAGTGTATCTCCATTGAGATCACGGAACAGCACGGACAGTCCCCAGTAGCGGGGAGTCTTATCCAAAATTTGCCCTTTATCATCGCGAAAGCGTCCGCCTGACCATGTTTGGTGCTGAAATGTACCGTCTCCGTTGTTCAGGTAAAATCTATCAGGTTCACCTACTTCCGTAATACCGGGCTTTCTACCCGGCCCGTGATCGATTGCAAGGAACCGATCCTCTGGCAGCGCATGAGGACGATTACCCCTCTGAACGACTCGAGGATTCACTCCCGAAGGTAGATCCTTCCAGGTATTTTCACGGTAATGGGTCACATAGAGATCCAGGTCGCCATCTTGATCAGCATCCGCCATAGCCATTGACATCGCACCACCTGTGCGCGCAAGGCCGCTTTCAGCGTGTTCGATGAAATTGGCCGAACCATCGTTGATGAATAAGCGCGTTCCGGTTCCGATACCATTTACCAACAAATCCATATCACCGTCTCCTTCCACATCTGCAAACAAGGCCCCAGTGGAGGATTGCTCTGCACAATCAGCACCCCCGACAAGATCCATCTCCTGAAATGTCCAATCCCCATTGTTCAAGTGCAGATGATTGGGTCCCTGAATCGTTGCAAAGTAGAGGTCGCAGTGACCGTCTCCATTGACATCCCCGGCGGCCACACCAGACCCATTTTCCAGGATTCTGTTCTGCTCGGCCGCTGAAGATGATAAATGGTTACGCCATGAAATACCCACTGCCTGCGGGGGAATGCGAGTAAATCCAGAGCTGAACTCAGAGGAGGCATCGTTGGCAGGCAAAGACCGTGCCGAATATTCAGTTTGCTGCATGTAATCCGCTGAATGAATCACCGCAGTCAAGCCAAGCCACAGAAAACAAGCCTTGCTGTAGCAGGCCTTGCGTTGAAGCCTGCAAGCTGCCATTTGCTTTTGTGAAAACTTGTTCATCAAAAAGAATCTCTCAAATGGACTTTAAACTGGCAAACAGGAAGTCTCATGAGTCTGAAATGGTCTCCCAACCAGAGCGGCTGACTGAAGACTTGATTTAGACCATATTTGCCACACCAACAAACACTGCACTTCACTTCGCAATAGACAATACCTTATTTAACAATAATTTTTTATTGTTAGTTAATAATTTTTTGTTGTTTTTATTGTCTTTTGAGTGAAGTTATTGTCATGGCAATTGAATTCAAACTGGATGTTGTGATGGCTGACCGCAAAGTGAAGCTGAAAGATCTAGCTGAACAAGTCGGAATTACCCTCGCAAACCTTTCGAATTTAAAGTGTGGAAAAGCAAAGGCCATTAGGATCAGTACACTGGAATCAATTTGTAATCACCTGGAATGTCAGCCAGGGGATATTTTGAAATTCGACCCTAGTGTCAAACCGGTGACCGAACATCAGTTCAGCGCCACCAGTATCGACTTACCTGTGGATTTTTTGGATTGAGGTATACCAGGCAAGCAGTGGTCCGGGAAGTCCGTGTATGAAGGGAAGACAGCAGGATTGCTGATTGTTTAGAAAACATAACGGTTGCAGGGGAATTTAAAGAACCCGGACGATTTGAAATCCCGGAGCGCTTATTCCTGAGCGCGCTTTTTCTTGAGCCAATCCCGATGCACACGAGCTACCTGCCCCATGTAGCCATTGCTCTTGTAATGCTGGGCCGCTCTACTAATTAAGGAATAGGCTTTTTCACCACTGCCCTTGGACTCGTGATACAAACCAAGGTAAAGATGAGCATAGAAACTGTGGCGGATACGTACCCCACCAATGGCAGTGCCTTGGTGAGCTGCCTTGAGGACGTTTTCTTCATCACCC
>JBDQII010000347.1:0-5399 GCA_040264395.1 Verrucomicrobiota bacterium | reverse complement strand
CAATTCCACCACAACACTTCAAAGCTGGATCGTCCGTCGGAAACCCAAAATTTGACGTGCTGCTGATCTCTGCCCATGCGATGGGGCTGGCTTTGCAGTGAGACTCTGCGACTTGCAAACTGCAGTGCGGAATTCCCAGCACCAAACGGATTCAAACGAGCCAGCTCTTCCATTCGTTCAAGGGTTAGCTCAGCCAGGGGCACATCCGCATCAAGGTGTATGATAGGCTTGAGACATTCCTTGCTTATCTGCTTTTCAGCGTAGGCATTGATCCTTTTCCGAAACTCTTCAAGGTTTTTGGGATCGATTGACATACCTGCAGCCATGGCATGACCGCCATGGCGGACCAATAAACCATCACAAGTTCTCAGTGCTTCCGCGAGATCAAAACCGCTGACGCTTCGTCCAGATCCGCGCCATTCCGAGCCTTCACCACCCAGAATGATCGTTGGCCGATAAAATTCCCGAAGGACTCGGGAGGCCACAATGCCTACCACACCGATATGCCAATACATTTCACCCTGCACGATCACATAATCGCGCTCTGGATCAAATTGAGATCGAATCGTGCCAATTGCCTGGTCAGCAATCCCTTTCTCAATCATTTGACGCTCCTTGTTATAGGTGTCGAGTTCCTGAGCCAATTGACGTGCTTCCTCAAGATTATCGCTGAGCATGAGCCGTAATGCCGTATCTGCATTCACAAGGCGGCCTGCTGCATTGATGCGTGGACTCAATTGAAAACTGATTTCAAAAACACCAACCTCGTCACGCACCTGTGCTATCTCCATCAAGGCAAGTAAACCAGCTCTTCGTGTCTGATTCAGTCGTTTGAGCCCGGCAGTCACCATCACTCGGTTCTCCCCCTTCAACGGCACCAGATCTGCCACCGTGCCCAGAGCAACCAAATCAAGCAGAGGACGCATGTCATAGTCGTGCACGGAAGGAGGTTGATTTAATTCCCGGCAGGCCTTGATGACTGCATGGGCTAGTTTGAAGGCCAGTCCAACGCTACATAATTCACATAAATGGCCTCCTTTTAGCTGTGGATTCACCAACGCATAAGCCTCTGGTTCGGGATCTGTGACTTGATGATGATCCAACACAATCACATCCATGCCACGGTCTTTTAACCAGCGGATCGTATCCACCGCAGTCGAGCCGCAATCGACAGCAAGAATTAAGTCAGGCTTAACTTTCTTGAGGCAGTTTTCGACTCCGTCCTGACTAAGGCCATAGCCTTCTTCCAAGCGGTGAGGCAAATAATAATCAATTTTCCAACCCAATTCCCTGAGGACCTCAATGATCAATGCAGTTGATGTCACTCCATCGACATCATAATCACCAAAGACCACAACCTTTTCGCCTGATTCACGCGCAGCCAGAAGCCGCTCGACTGCGCGCTCGATGTTGGGAAGGGTGAAAGGGTCAGAAAGATTCTTGAGTTTCGGACGCAGGAATTGATCCACATTTTCAAAATCATCATGCCCCCGATTCAACAGACACTGGGCCAATAGCGGGGAAAGATCAAACTCCTCAGAAAGGCGTTTGACCTGTAGATCCTGTATTGGAGCTATGGACCATCGGTAATTCATACAAAAAGCTGCAGCCATAAGAGGATATCTTCATAATATCGATTCAACAACGCAATAATGCTTCCTGCGATCAAAAGAAAATAAACGCATGTTGTTAAAAACAAAATATATCCAAAAGACATGCACACCCCATCCTCTTCCATCATCCCAGCAGCAATGGCAATGATGGAGTAAGATGGGAGGGAATTGGTGAAGGGTATCACCCCAGGAACTGGGCACACAAGCAGGAAGGCCAGAAAAGCCAGCAGCAGGGTATTCACAGTGGAAACCAATCGCCAATGAATCCACTCGGTCTTTCGGGGCCTTATCCAACGCTCCAACCAAACAAGAAATCGCATGCTGGCCCGGTAGAATCGGGATTCACGATTTAATGGCAAAGGACGGTCTCCAATAACCCGATGCAAACGCCCGACATCACCGAGCAACATGGACCCGCAAAGAAATAAAAACACCAACCCTACAACCACGCTGAAGCCCGGAAGGGAGACTGGCACAACAAAAGGTAGTGAAAGCCAAATAAAGACCAGATAAATCCCACGACCGCCGGTATTGGAAATCATCCAATTGACAGTGATCTTTTGGCCCTCGGGCAGGTCGTCCAACAGGGCCTTGATGGTTTTCGATAGGGGGACAGACTTCATCTAGGGTAGCATTATTCCACGCTAGCGCCGCATTGTCCTCCAAAATCTGGCTTCTTATTCCTTGGAGGCGTCTTTTTCATCTCGAAGCTGACTGAGCACCAGCGAGCTCATTACCGATGTAAAAATGATACCGGCAACAATGATGAGAGAAAGAAGCGTGTCAATGTGATAGCCGAAGACGACGACCAGCATTTTCAATCCAATAAATATCAGGACCAAGGAAAGCCCGAATTTAAGGTAGGTAAAATAAGACATGGCACCCGCAAGGAGAAAATAAAGAGATCTCAGTCCTAGTATCGCGAACACATTTGAAGTGAAAATAATAAATGGTTTTTGGGTGACTCCGAATATGGCAGGGATGGAATCAACGGCGAAAATCAAATCGGTTGTCTCAACCATCATCAATACCAGCGCTAGCGGGGTAAGAGCAAAATACCCCGGTTTATGCGTCGTAAATTGCTGCCCATCGTAGAAGCTGGTGACTGGAAAAAACCTTCGGGTAAGTTTTATGAAAGGGTTTCGCTCAGGATGCACCTCCTCCTCACCACCAACGGACATTTTGATACCGGTAAATATTAGGAAGGCGCCCAGAATGTATAGTATCCAATGGAATCGCTCGACCAATTCGACACCCAACCAGATCA
This sequence comes from Verrucomicrobiota bacterium, assembly GCA_040264395.1. Taxonomy (GTDB): domain Bacteria; phylum Verrucomicrobiota; class Verrucomicrobiia; order Limisphaerales; family AAA164-E04; genus AAA164-E04. The sequence goes on along the minus strand of JBDQII010000347.1, from coordinate 2,519 downwards.
TGACACCTCTCATGACCATGGCTCCCAAGATTCCCCAGAACAGCACCCTGTGCTGAAGGCGTCTCGGCACGCCGAAGTAAGAGAATATCATCGCGATGACGAAGACATTGTCCATCGAGAGCGCCAGTTCGACGATGTAGCCTGTGACAAATTCCCCTGCGGCTTCCTGATTTTGCCAACGGAGAAGCCCCACCGCGAACATCATCGCCAGAATGAACCAACACGCGGTCCAAGCGACAGCCTCCCGCATGCGGATCTCTCTCGCTTCCCGGTGAAGCAACCCTAGATCAAGGGCAAGAAAAAAGCAGACGCCAATGATGAACCCCGCCCAATGCCAAGGCTGAATAAGCTCTACTGCAAGCATTACCTACAGTTGCTTATGCCTCCGCCGTATGAACCGTTATATCTTCATTAACATCCGATGTCATCAGCTTGGGTTTTTGACCCTTGGTGTACCACAACACGATGGATGCAGCAATATAGATACTCGAGTAAGTCCCGGTAATGATACCCACCACGAAAGTAAACGCGAAGTCATTGATCACCGTTCCTCCAAAGATGAAGAGTGATAAAGCTGCGAATAACGTCGTGCCTGAAGTAATGACCGTTCGACTCAAGGTTTCGTTGATTGCCTTGTTCATGACATCCTTGAATGAACCTTTGACACCCAATTTCAAGTCTTCACGGATACGGTCGAAAATAACAATGGTATCATTGATTGAAAAACCAATGATGGTCAGGATCGCCGCAACCATCGGCGCATTCAGCTCTCGACCACTTATGAAGAAGAGACCCAGTGTCATCAGGATATCATGAATAACGGCAAGCACCGCACCGATTGCAAATGAGAATTCATATCTCAGAGCCACATAGAAAAGGATACCGAACAAGGCCAGCGTCACTGAAATAATCGCAGATTTTTTGATTTCATTGCCAATGGATCCACCTACCCGGCTGGTGGATTCCAGTGTGAAGCCAGCGCTGGAAAATTGCTCCTTCAACAAAGTGGTAACTTTTTCACCCTGATCGAAAGCAGTTGTCAGTTCCAAGGTCTCGCTGCCATCAATAATGTCTCGCCGATAGGTGATTTGTGTTTCGCCTATATCGAGTCCAGCAACGGACGTCCGAAGTTCATCAACGGGCACTTTGGTATCAAAACTATATGAGATGCTGTCACCGCCCGAAAAGTCCACACCAAACACGTCACCACCCCGAACCATGCCGTAGCCACAGCCAATCGCGATGATGAGCCAGGAAATGCCAAACCACTGCTTCCAAAGGCGCATGAAATCAAAATTGTTGTGATGCAGGAAAGGCAGTTTCAGCATTTTAACGTTCTTCATATTTCCTTTTACGAGGAATGCCTCAAAGACGAGACGTGTCACAAACAATGCGGTGAACATACTTGCCACGATACCAATCGTCAGCGTGACACCAAAACCCTTCACAGGGCCTTTACCCATGTTGATCAGGATGATTGAGGCAATCAGCGTTGTCACGTTTGCATCAAAAATCGTACTGAATGCCTTTCCGTATCCTGATTCGATGGCTCCCTTGATAGATTTCTTCAGTGCTAACTCCTCACGAATACGTTCAAAGATCAACACATTCGCATCGACTGCCATCCCCACGGTCAACACGATTCCAGCAATACCCGGGAGTGTCAGCGTGGCATCAATCATGCAAAGCACGCCCAGCAGCAGAACGATGTTCAGAAGAAGAGCAAAATTGGCGATCAGACCTGCACGCATGTAATAAATCAGCATGAAGATGGCAACTACGATCAGACCTATGATCGACGCTCGAACCCCCTTTTCAATCGAATCGGCTCCCAGGGTAGGTCCTGTTGAGTTTTCCTCAACAATCCGCACAGGAGCTTCAAGTGGATTTTCAAGGACATTGGCCAACTCAAAGGCTTCCCGCATGTCGTAGTCACCCGTAATTTGCCCGCGTCCCTGTTCGATGGGACCATTGATTCTTGGAGCAGATTTTAATTCACCATCAAGCACAATGGCCATCTGCCGACCTGTATTCTGACGAGTGACATCTGCAAAAAGGACAGCTCCCTCCGAAGTAAGGACAAAATCAATTTCGGGTTTACCGGTTAATGGATCAGGATAGACACCCGCCGAACTGATGTGGGTTCCAGTCAATCCTTGCTCTGGTTTGATTTTGACCAGATATGGGATCAAGGAATCGGGTTCACCCGGAGTCTCACTGCTACGTCGTTCGGTGAGTATTTCATAACCTGGAACAGGAAATCCACGATCGATCAATTCCTGACTGCGTTCGTGAACCATGCGAAACTCAAGGTAAGCAGGGCGGGTCAATATTTCCCTGACAGATTGATAATCGAGTTCGGACAAACCGGGCATATCGATTTGAATCTGATTGTCACCACGTGTCTGCAGGAGGGGCTCGGCCACACCAAATTGATCGACACGTTTGCGAAGTACCTCGATACTCTGCTCAAGCACCACCTGTTGGTCCTGATCAGCACTCAACACATTGGTCTCCAT
>JBDQII010000346.1:0-5419 GCA_040264395.1 Verrucomicrobiota bacterium | reverse complement strand
TAAAATGTTAGCATCACCAAAAATGACCGGAATACAGCTTTTCAGGACGTCAGGGTCTTTCAATGCTTGCAGGCAGATTTCCGGCCCTACTCCTGCAGGGTCTCCCATAGTGATTGCGATGACGGGCTTACTCATGACTGTTTAAGCCAAACTACTGCGCTCTTTTCAGTTTGTCAGGTTAATTGAAATCCTTTATCAGAGTTGCATGTCGAAATTTTGGATCACTTGCCTTTTTATAATTACCGCGATTTTTAAGCCTGTCACCGCTGCAGAAACCATATCCCTCTGGAAAGATGGCGCACCCGGCGCTTTGGGAAATGCCGACCATGACAATCCCACCCTCACTCTTTATCTGCCGGACGAGGACAATGCCACGGGAGCGGCGATTGTCATTTTTCCCGGTGGTGGCTATGGAGCCTTGGCGCAGCATGAAGGCAAAGGTTATGCTGAATGGCTTGCAGAGCATGGTATCGCTGGTCTGGTTCTCAAATACCGCCTGGGTTCCAAGGGATATCGCCACCCTGTGATGTTGGGCGATGCTTCCCGAGCGGTGCGACTGGCAAAATATCATTCCACCGAATGGGGGATTGACTCGAATCGAATCGGTATCATGGGGTCATCGGCAGGTGGCCATCTGGCGTCCACTCTCGTTACACATTTTGACGGAGGCAATGCATCTGCCAGAGATCCTATTGATCGGCTTTCTTCCCGCCCTGCACTGGGGATTCTCTGCTATCCGGTGGTCACTTTAGGTGCATTCACTCATGAAGGATCAAAGCGCAACCTGCTTGGGCAAAACCCATCCAAAGATTTGGTGTGGTTGCTCTCCAATGAACTTCAGGTGTCTTCCGACACACCTCCATGCTTTGTCTGGCATACGTGGGAAGATAAAGCCGTACCCGTCGAAAACAGCCTTCAATTTGCAGATGCCCTGCGTAAGGCGGGGGTGGCATTTGATCTGCATGTGTATCAGAAAGGTAGACATGGGATTGGGCTTGGAAATGGTCATCCGTGGACCAAGGACTGTCTTTTTTGGCTACAAGAGCAGGGCTTCCTGGCTCAATGAACTTAAAAAGTAAGTTGATGAATTCCATTGTTGAAATTCGGAACTTAAGCAAAGCTTACAATCAAGGGGAAATCCAGGTTGCTGCGCTTGACGATATTCATTTGAGCATAGACAGTTCCGATTTTCTAACACTGATGGGGCCATCGGGTTCAGGGAAATCGACCTTACTTCATATCATTGCGGGTATCGATCGCCAGACCTCTGGAATTTGTAAAGTCCAGAACATTGATCTTTCGAACCTTAACGAATCAGCTTTGGCCGATTGGCGTAATCAAAATGTGGGTTTCATTTTTCAAAGCTTCAACCTTATCCCCGTCCTCACTGCTTTTGAAAACGTTGAACTTCCGCTGCTGTTGACTCGATTGGGCAGGAAAGAAAGGAAGGTCCTGGTCGCAGCTGCGCTCGAGTTGGTTGGCTTGGAAGACCGTTCTCATCATTTGCCAAAACAGCTCAGCGGTGGACAGGAACAGCGTGTCGCTATCGCACGGGCTCTGGTTACCGACCCTGCCCTGGTCGTCGCCGATGAACCCACCGGCAATTTGGATTCCCAATCGGCTCAACAAGTATTGGAAATTTTGCAATCGCTCAGTAAGGACGCCGGTAAAACAGTCATCATGGTGACGCATGACCCAAAAGCCGCCGCCTTTGGTAAACGCATCATTCACCTTGAAAAGGGGCGCTTTGAAAAAGAAGAGTCCCAGGTTTCCTGAGATGCCTTCTCAAAGTGTGGGTTTTTCAATGTATCGTTCATTATTCGCATGACCACTGCATCCTTCATTTTGAGAAATGCCTTGCGCAACAAGCGTCGTGCAACGTTGTCCGCATTGAGTGTGGCGGTCAGTCTCTTTCTCTTTATCACCCTTCAAGTAACGCTGCGTGAATTGACCATCCCTCCAGAGGATGTTGGCGCTTCTTTGCGTATCGCCGTGCGCAATAAAGTTTCACTGGCTCAGCCTTTGCCGGCTCGTCAATTGCAGCAAATTGAAAAAATCAATGGAGTGGAAGCGATCACACCATTTACTTATTTCGGTGGCCTCTATCGCAATGAATCCTTCACTACTTTCGCTCAATTTGCTGTCGATCCGTTAAGATTTACCAACGTCTTTCTCGAGGCCAAAATCGCAGATGATCACCTTGGAGCATGGCTCAAGAATCGTGGTACTTGCCTGGTTGGAGTCGACACAATGAAAAGGTATAATCTAGAAATAGGAGAAAAAATGCTCCTTTCCGGGACTTTTTATCCAGTGAATCTCGATATGGAGATTGTTGGAACCTATGAAGGAACGTTTGATGACCGAAATGTTTTTTTTCATCACAAGTATCTTGATGAAATGACGGATGACCCCGGCACAGTGGGGACCTGGTGGGTGAGGGCCGGTTCAGCCGAAGTCGCGCCCAATGTGGTCCATACGATCAACAAAACATTTGCGAGTACCTCTGCGGAGGTCAGAGCAGAAAGCGAGCGAGCATTCCAAATGGGATTTGTTTCGATGTGGGGTAACATACAACTGCTCATCGATTCGATTTGTTCAGCCATTGTCTTTACTCTACTTCTGGTCACGGTAAGTACGATGAGTATGGCCATCCGTGAACGATTTCGAGAGTTAGCAATTTTAAAAGCCATAGGTTATCGTCGTCATGAGTTATTGGCATTCATTCTGGCGGAAAGTCTCCTGTTGTCTTTACTGGGTGCTATCATCGGGGCCGGTGGAGCAGCATGGCTCTTCTCCTCCATCGACATTCAGCAATTATCGAGCGGCATGTTTATTTTTTTTGAGGTGACGAACAAAATGCTGGGAACCGCCTTTTTGATTTCATTGCTATTGGGCGTTGTCGCAGGAATTGCTCCTGGCTGGTCGGTTTGTAGAATGAGTGTGGTGGACGGCCTGAAGACCCTGGATTGATGGAGTATGTTACCCGTTAAATACAATGCAGGAAATGTGGTGCTGCGGTGGCGCAGTACGCTGGCAACCATTCTGGGTATCTCTATGGTGGTAGCCGTTTATGTAATCGTCCAGGCTCTGGCAGTAGGGTTGCAAACAAGCAGCGCCAATACAGGCGATTCTCGTAACTTGCTCATCGTCCGCAAAGGTTCGCAATCAGAATCCAGCAGTTTAGTGAACCTCGAGCAATTTCGATCCCTCCGATACTCTGAATGGATCGAACGCGATGCAAAGGACCAGCCTATGATTTCGGCGGATGTACTCACCTTGGTGAATCTCCCGCGCTTGAATGGCCAGGGGGAAGCAAACACCACGGTGCGCGGCATTGGTGGACAAGGCAGAGTATTACGCCCTCAGGTAAATCTAGTTGAGGGGCGTTGGTTCTCAAAGGGTAAACGCGAGGTTGTGGTCAGCCAGCGTCTGGCAGCTCGCTTCGAAAATTTTGGCATTGGTGATCAATTCAAGACCGGCCCTGATTGGTTGACGGTGGTGGGGTGGTTTGATGGAGGGAACAGTGCTTTTGACTCCGAAATCTGGGCTGATGCGGATGAGGTGCGTTCACTGTTTGATCGTGACTCCTATTCGAGTTTGCTGATTCGTCCGTCAAGCGATCATGGACGCGCGGCGCTGATCAGGCAAATTGTGGAGGATAAACGCCTCCAGTTACTGGTCAAAAATGAAATGGATTACTACAAAGAACAAACCATGACCGCGACGCCGATCAAATGGATGGGTAATTTTCTAGCTACCGCCATGTCCCTTGGCGCGATTCTCGCCGCCATGAACACCATGTATGCTACCGTTGGTGCTCGAACACGAGAGATCGGAACTTTGCGGGTACTTGGCTTCAGAAGGCGGACGATTGTGCTGGGATTGTTGATCGAAGGAATCCTTCTCTGTGCAATTGGGGGTATACTTGGCTGTTTGCTTTCGTTACCTCTGAACGGATACGCCACTGGCACGATTGGTATTGAGTCATTCAGTGAAACAGTCTTTGAATTTATCATTACCCCAACACTTGCTTTTCAGGGCATCATTTTTTCTGTGCTGATTGGGTTGTTCGGCACTTTGATACCCGCCATCAAGGCATCCAGAACCCCTGTCATCGACGCGCTTAAATCCTTATGAAGAAAGAGAATATTCAACAGCTCAAAATACCTCAGCATGCCAGACGAAGATCGCGTTCCTTTGTTGGCTTGATCTATGGCGCGATCGTCGTTCTTCTCACCACAGCCAGCTGGTTTGCCTGGCCTCGTAGTGGTGACGATCAACGTATCCTTGGCAAAACGGGTGGGGATCAGAGAAATGCCAGCGTAACCGAGAGTGCAAAATTTGATGAAACATCAGTCATGAATCAAAGACAAGCGGTGTCATCAATGAAAGGTGATCTTCCAATGATTGAAGGTCAGGTAAACGTTGAGTTGCCAGCCATTCAGGATTCGCTCCTAACCGTGAGTGGATACATCATCAACCGTGAACGTATCGAGCTGAGTCCAAGATTCATGGGAGTTGTCAAGGTAATCAATGTCAAGAAAGGCGATGCGGTTGAAAAAGGACAGATTGTTGCCACCCTTGATGATGCCGAATTTCAGGCGCAAATGCTCCAAGGCCGAGGTTCGATGGAATTTGCGCAGGTACAGGTCCAGCAAGCGGAGTTGGAATTACAGCGCGCCAGTCAGCTGGTTGCTGAAAACGTTGAGATGAGGGCTACACTGGAAGATGCTCAACTGAAGCTTGCAGGTGCACAGGCTGAAGTCAAACGGCTGGAGGGTCAGCTTGCCTTGTTGACGACTTATCTGGAATGGACAATCATTCGTTCGCCCATTGATGGCGTCGTTCTGGAAAAATTAGTTGATCCCAACGAACTGGTCACACCTCAAAGTTTTGGCGGGGCAAGGGGCCCCAGCACGGCACTGATCTCCCTGGGAGACCCCAATGATTTACAAGTGGAGATTGAACTGAACGAATCCGATTTGTCCAAAATTCAGCTCAATCAGCCTTGTATGATCAGCCCTGAAGCTTATCTGGATCGCGTTTATGAGGGCAAAGTGGTGGAAATTGCCCCTGAGGCCAATCGTCAGAAAGGGACACTCCAGATTAAAGTTCAAATCGAAAACCCAGATTCCTACCTCACTCCGGAGTTAAGTGCAAAAGTGGATTTTCTGCCGATGTCGCAAAGTGACATCGATCAGAAAAGTTTAAATTAACACTTGCAGCCAGGCGACACTTCTCATAATTTTCAATCCCTTTGGCGCACCCGTAGCTCAATTGGATAGAGCGCTTGACTACGGATCAGGAGGTTTGGGGTTCGACTCCCTACGGGTGTACCATTTTTTTATAAGCACGCCGAATGCTCGCTTCTTGTTGAAAATCAATTACATCAGCATGAAGTCCTCCACTGAAATCACCC
>JBDQII010000345.1:0-5454 GCA_040264395.1 Verrucomicrobiota bacterium | reverse complement strand
GTCAATTTTTTCCTGTCCCTGGGTAGTAGTGACCAAGCCTATGGCCATGCAGCCAGAGAATACTGTTTGAATCGTGATTTTCTTCATGGGTAAAAACTTCATCTACAATTTGCGGATTGACCCTTGGCTTGTCAATCATGAGCTGGTTTCAGACATCAATCGCTCATTAAAGCATTGGATTAAAGACGTCAGCAGGATTGAAAGCATTCAATCTTTTACTGGCTCCTCATGCATGGAGTGAAATCTTCTCCTGAGAAGTTGCTCGTTGTTCGTAATAGCTTGCCGCAATTGCTCAACGGGCACTGCACCATGTTGAAAACGACGTTTTTCAAAGATGGGCATGTCCACTCCAGTGACTGCTTTAACGCCCTTGGCCACGATTTCTCCCTTCAGTCCATAGAGGCGCTGGTGATCGTAGTCTGTCATTTCGATGTAAGGAATTCCTTCGGATACATTGATCACAGAGGGTCTTGTGAACGGACTGAAACCTTCAAAGTGGTAATGTTTTGCTGGGGCATAAGTCCGTGTGTAGGACCTGCTCAGACCTCCGCTGTAAGTCAGAGAGTGTTTTATTTTACCAACGCCCCAACCTTCGTGGTAGAGCATTTGGTTGTGAAGCACGCTTTTAATGGTCAACTCGGAGTTTTCTTCAATAGGGTAATCTTTAAGATTTTCATCACCCCCGTCACCATCAATAAGAAAGTGCCAGTCCGGGTATTGATTGCGAATGCCTTTGTGGAGAGCCATTCCCATGGCTGCACATTCCACATCCAGTGGTTTGTAGTCCTCAAGTACTTCTAGAGTTTCATTGAGATCGAGATGAGTGATATCACCCTGAATTTCCTCAAGATACAGACTGTTATTCGTCTGCTTCATGAACGCCTGCGCCTGAGTCAGGTCTTCACCGTTTCCAAAATTCAGGGTGAATGCCTTGAGTCTACTCAGTTGTGCTCCCATTGATTGCATCACATGCTGAGTCGTCAGGAATACTGCACCGCTATCGATTCCACCGGAAAAGCAGACTCCAATGGGTTCTTTGGAGGGGATTGTTGAGATCCATTTGGCGATTTCTTCAGCCAATGCGCCTATGTATTGCCTGCCAATTTGTTCCAAGTTACTGGATTGCGTATTTTTTTGTGGGTCAAAAAAGCGTTTATAGATTGGATCCGGGTCAGGGCAGCCGATCAACTGAATTTCAACGACGTAATGTGCCGGAACCATCCTTGTATAGCTGGGGTGGAATTGGTCTTCGAAACCCTCCTGAACGAGCCACTCTTTGATGGTGTCCATTCGGTCAGCCACGATCAGGGCTGGTCCTTCCTCGCGCTTCGCCAAAAAGTAGCGCATGGGACGATCAAGTGAGCGAGCCATGCGGACCGTTTTACCTTCCTTTGCCAATAATGCATACGAACCCTCGATTTGTCTGACTGCCTCAGGGTTGCCCGATAATACAAGATCACAGGCATCTTTATACGATATCTGGTAAAGCCGATGCGAATCTTCTGGAATGAGGTTTACTACGCGTTCCACGTATTCATTGATCATGCATGCATCAAATTGCCATATTCGATTGAAGGCAAGAGGAAACTATCGCCTCAGATGCCTCCAATTCTGGTTTTTCTCGCTATCTTCACTGTCTTGAATCATCCTTGCGCCAGATCATGAATCTGGAATTTTCTGAATATGCGGTGCGCTTGCATCCTGACGACCACGTGGCTGTTTTGAAGAAAACGCTCAAAGCTGGAGCCAAACTCTCGGGGGCAGGTGTGGAAATTAAAGTCAGAGTGACCATTCCTGCCGGACACAAGCTCGCTCTGATGCCTCTTGCGAAAGGGGAATCAGTGGCCAAGTATGGTCAGATCATTGGGTTTGCATTACAGGATATTGAGGTGGGTGATCATGTACATTCTCACAACCTTGGCATGGGGGACTTTGGTCGAGACTATCGTATTGGTGAGCTTCACGCCCCTCTTGATTCAATCAATGATACTGATCAAAGGACTTTCATGGGATACAACCGTGGTTCTGGTCGCAAATCGGGGACTCGCAACTACGTTGCAATCATTTCAAGTGTCAACTGCTCTGCATCTGTTTCAAAATACATTGCTGATCATTTCAAGGGAGAGGACTTCAAGCGGTCTTTTCCGCACATCGACGGAGTGATGGCTCTTACTCACAAATCGGGTTGCAGCCTTTTGCCCGATGAACCACTGGAAGTGCTACAGCGTGTGCTTGCAGGTATGGCTATCCATCCCAACATTGCCGGCTACATTCTGGTTGGGCTTGGGTGCGAAGTGAACCAAATTCCTCAACTGATTCGAAAACATGGATTAACCAATCCAGACGACCCTGACTCTGCACCGATTCATATGAACATTCAGACCCTGGGTGGTATTCGTAAGACGGTTGAAGCAGGAGTAAAATCGTTGACCGGATTCCTGCCTAAACTGGCTGGCCTCAAACGCACTCCTTGCTCGGTCAGTGATCTCATGCTTGCCATGAATTGTGGGGGATCGGATGGCAACAGTGGAATCACCGCCAATCCTGCCCTTGGAGTTGCCTCAGACGCCTTGGTCAGACACGGAGCGACTTCGGTATTCGGTGAAACAAGTGAAATATATGGGGCCGAACATCTTCTCACCCAGCGAGCTGCTTCAAGGGAAGTTGGGGAAAAACTTCTCGATTTGATTCGGTGGTGGGAATCTTACACCGCAAAATTTGGAGCTACCATTGACAATAACCCCTCTTACGGGAACAAAGAGGGAGGATTGACCACCATTTACGAAAAAAGTCTAGGAGCTGTAGCAAAAGCCGGTCAGGCGCCACTGGAGGCTGTTTATAAATACGGAGAGAAAATATCCAGCTCTGGACTATGCTTCATGGACACGCCTGGCAATGATCCTGTCAGCATGACCGGGCTTGTTTCAGGAGGGTGCAATCTGGGTGTGTTTACAACCGGTCGAGGAAGTGTTTTTGGTTGCAAGCCGGCTCCCTGTATCAAAGTGGCAACCAACACGCCGCTTTACGAATGGATGGAAGATGATATGGACCTCAACGCCGGTACCATTCTGGATGGAATAGAAACAGTGGAGCAGGTTGGCATGCGTTTGTTTGAAAAAATGATTTCGGTGGCAAGCGGTGAAAAAACCAAGAGCGAACAATGTGGGATGGGGGATGAAGAATTCGCACCGTGGATGCTTGGTCCGACGCTTTGAATGTTGGTTAAGTTACGGGTTTACCAATCTTCATTAACCAGAAGATCGGTAATTTTGCGTGCTAGATCTTCCATCAACAGAGGTGTGGCGCGCCTTTCTGCTTCAGTAAGATCAATTTGTCCACGGACGAGCGTGCGCCCGGCAACCTCTCGATCAAGAATAACCTCTCCGCTATTTCGGTAGCGCGCTTTGACTTTGGCAAGGATTTGAATTTCAAAGTCGCGAACAGTAAGAATATCTCTCGGCTGGAAGGTAAGTCCCTGTCGAATGTATTGCGTGATGCTACCCTCAAGAAGAATATCACCTCGGTCCCTTGTTTCGAGCAACAAGGTTCCATCCCTTTGAACTTGCTGTCTCAAAGCAGCTGAAAGCTCCTCGGTGAGTCTCGGTTCCGTAGTTTGATTGTGGAAGGCGTGTATCTCAATCGAGCGCCCCTCAGCAAATCCACCGGTTGAGCCCAGACGGTAGCCTGCACAACCGCTCAACAGCAAGCATCCCAAAAGCAAGAGAAAACGGCGTGATGAATCAGGCATGGGCAGCCTCACGAGCGAGTTTCCGTATCCTCATTGGATACGGGTGATGGATTGTTTTTTTTCAATTTGGTGATCCGGTCTTTGGCTTCTACTGCAAATGGGTGATCAGGATCGTTTAAAAGTCTGTTCAAGATATCGACCACATCGTTGTAATAAGTGAGGGCGCCATCGATAGCTTTTTTTCCGTCATAGAAACGCGCAATCATCAGGCTTCCTCGCGCCTGTTCAATCCGCAGTTCATCGATGTGAACTCGAGCTTTCTCCAGTCTTGCATCATCCGGGAATAGAGCCATGAAGTCTGTGAAAATGTCGATGGCTTTCAATGCGGCACCTTGATCATACTCTGCTGTCTGGGCTTCCTTGAGTAGCGCCATTCCAGCACGATACAAGGCATCGGATACGACATCGGGCTGCTTGTTGTATTTATCAGCTGCCTGCTCGTAAGCAATCACGGCTTCAGCAAATTTCTTCTGGTTTTCCTTGGCTGTGCCAATATTCATCTGGGCTTTTGGGGCAACTTCGCTGAATGGACCGTTATCAATCAATTCCAAGTACATGTCGGTCGTCTTTTTCATGGACTTGTAAAACGGTATCAAGCCCCACAGCTTGAAACGTTTACCAGCAAGAAACTTGTTTGCGATAGCGAATTGTCGATTCAGAGAGTCATCATAGTGTTCAGAGGTAGGGTAGGTATCCAACAGCTGCTGGTATTCCTTGAAAGCCTTTTCATCTCGACTCATCGCTTCGTAAGTCAGGCCTGCCAGATATTGAGCTCCGGGAGCAAAGTCCGAGAAGGGCCACTCTCGGATTACCCTCTTGGCTGCCTTCAGGGATGTCTTGAAGTCTTTGTTTTCATACAACTCCTTGGCGGCCGTGTATTGATCTTCCGCCCGGTCACGCAGCCATTCACCCGCACTTCCGGGAGTTTCATAGCTCCAGCCTTCACCTGGGGTGAAAATCAGAGGTGCAGGGCAACGATAAGTGACGCCAACTGTCAGGAAAACAGTGAGACACATTATGATCCATCTCTTAGTCATGTGCCCTGAGGCTAGAAAAGCCGGCAAGGCAAGTCAAGAGACTCCGCAATGGGATTGATTTGGATGTTTGCCTTTTTGACAATAATCAAAGTTTATTTCTCTACTTGATCTGAGGGCATTCATGACGGACATTTATATATCGCTTTGAATGGTAACATCAGTTTGTCTTGCCGCCATTGCGAGCTTCATTATCGTTGCGAAATAGAATTGGCATTTATGAAAAAAAGAAAATCTATCATTCAGTGCTCTCTCTTGACTACCTGCGTTACTCTCGTCCTTGCTGGCGTGTGCTTGATCCAATCCTCTTTTAGGGCCGTCGCCGAGGATGCAAAGAAGAAGACTGCTCAAGTGGAAACTCTAAAAAAGATTGTCAAACCTGACGCCGAATGGAGGAAAATTCTAACGCCTGAACAATATCGAGTCGTTCGAAGGCAAGGCACTGAAAGAGCGTTCACAGGTCTTTACTGGAACAATAAAGCAAAGGGAATGTACCACTGCGTTGCCTGTGACTTGCCTCTATTTAGTTCCGATACCAAATACAAATCAGGTACAGGCTGGCCAAGCTATTGGCAGCCCGTCAAGAAGGAGCATGTTGGTGAAAAAATCGACCGTGGGTTCTTCAGTACAAGAATCGAGGTTGTTTGTAATCGCTGCGATGGTCATCTAGGT
>JBDQII010000344.1:0-5476 GCA_040264395.1 Verrucomicrobiota bacterium | reverse complement strand
GTATTTAATAAACAAATGAACAAGTTGCAGTAAGATCTGATTTTTGAATCCTTCGGTGACAATTTCGAGAAAATATCGGGATTGATCTGAATTCGAAAGTCAAAAAAACTTAGTAGTAGATTTGGTAACTGACTGGTTTATTCCTCCTCAATATAAATTTTAGGACTGCTGGATTACTAGATCACCCGCTGCTTGTTTCACAAAGTCTCAGGGGCTTGTCTGAACAGATTAGGTCTTTGGGGAGCTTCCTCGTGGATTCGTTTTACCGCCTATTAAAATGTTCCTGATCTCAGCTCAGCCCGGTCTGTAAATGCTCTATTCTTGTTCTTTTAAATTACACAGGAATCCAACTTTTTGGGCGGGCAAATCCAACTTCATTTGAGATCGATGGTTCATAATTAGATGATTGCCCCTTATAATCGATCTGAGTTCAATAATTTAGATCGAGGGGCACTGGCAGTGATTAACAATGCATGGAACCATTAGACAAACCCTTTTTATCTTGTTTAACAATAATGTCTTCATGTTCGTGGTGGTTAAAAAATGAAGAACATAAAAGCCGTTTTCTGTCACGTGCTTGCGGGTTGTTTCCTTCTAATCCTCAATGCGCATCGTTAATGATGCCAACTGTTCAGGCAGGCGATGAGAGGCTAGAAAATGGTTGCTTTGTCTTCCTGGACGGGCAGGCTTTTATTCAATTCCTTCTTGAGTATGAAAACGGCTTGTTTGACCACACGAGGTAGAGTTGATGATGGTTTCACCCTGATCGAACTCTTGGTCGTGATCGCCATCATAGCGATTTTGGCCGGCATGCTGATGCCAGCCCTTAGTAAGGCCAAGGTCAAGGCTCAAGCCATTGCATGCATGAATAATCACCGGCAGCTGGCCTATGCCTGGCGTCTCTACGCAGATGATAACAATGACAAGCTGGTGGGATCATGGCGGGGCCTTCCTGGTTCCAATACGGCCCCGGACTGGGCAGCAGGCAGTTGGCTTACTTTGAACAATCCAAGAGATCCAAGTAATTGGGATCATGAAAAGTTCATCGAAAAAAGCCCGCTATGGCCCTACTGTGGAGCGTCTCTCGGGGTTTGGAAATGTCCAAGCGACAAATCCACAGGTATCAACCGCAAGCAACAGCGTGTGCCGAGAATTCGCAGCATGTCCATCAATAACTGGGTGGGGGGCTCGGGATGGGGCAATTCGGGTAGTTGGTATCCTTATAACAAGCGGGGTTGGATCGCTTATCGTAGCATGGGAGACCTGAAAGATCCGGGACCTTCACAGACATGGGTCTTTCTGGACGAACGCGAGGACAGCATCAACAACGGTCTCTTTGTCGTGGATATGGCAGGCTATCCCAATCAACCCGGACAGCATCATTTGGTCAATACGCCTGCCAGTTATCATAACAATGCCGCTACATTTTCCTTTGCTGATGGTCACTCGGAAATCAAGGTCTGGCAGGATCCCCGCACCATGCCACCCATCTCCAAAAAAGATCGCCCACTCAATATCGCATCCCCGAACAACAGCGATGTGCTGTGGTTGCAGGAACGCAGCACGCGGATGCGGTGAGATACTTGATTCTGTTTAAGCAAATCCGGATGCCCCACTTTATCTGGCCTGGCGAATGCTGGATGGATGAGATGGAATCCATTTCTTGCAAGCTTGGACATATGGCAATTGTAGTCAAAGTATGAGTTATTTGACCCCTGACCGAATGGCGTCTCATTTTTCTTTGAATTGGGTATGGTTTAAGCTCCGTACCTGCTGAGTCAAAAATGAAAACCGTTCAAAGGTCGGCGAGTCGCTGCTTGAGCTTGAAATAAAAGGAGTTTGCATTCTGTGTCTGGAAGAGAATGCGCCGCATCGATGTATTCAAATGTGGGTTGAATGGAGAACCAGTCTGCAGTAGGGAATCCAATTTTTTCAAAAAAAACTTCTGTTCCGGCATCTTTCCCCAGCACCTTTGGAGCCTCATCTAAGCGAAACTCATACCGTATGAACCCCTTGTCTCGAAGCAAGAAAAGCAGCTCAAGCATGCAATAAATTCTCCGTCCGAAGTCCCTTGAAAGTTCAATAAAAAATACGCCAAAAGATCTTATCATGAAAACCTTCAATCAATCCTCGCCATACCTTACATCTAATCCAATGACCTTTCGAAGTGTTGCCTGCCTCACTTTTATGGCGTTTACCTGCACCGTTCTTAATTGTTTCGGTCATGGATCTGTTTCGGACCCTGTGAGCAGAGTATACCGGATTTTTCTGGAAAATCCGGAGAGTCCGGACCGGCCTGTCTCTGCCGATGCCATTGCTGCCACAGGAACACAGGCATTTTATGATTGGTCGGAAGTCAATCGCCTTGTCAAACTACGCCATTGATAGTTTGGATGCTTATCGGGCTCTTATCCCTGACGGAAAGCTTGCCGGTGCAGGGCGGGATAAGTATGAAGGATTAAATCTTGTCCGTGATGATTGGCCTGCTACGTCGGTCAATGCCGGGCTTTATCAAATTGTGTTTGACGCACATGTTCCTCATGATCCCAGCTTCTTCAGAGCGTTTATAAGCAAGTCTGGCTGGCAGCCTGATCAACCATTGAGGTGGGATGATTTGGAAGAGTTGCACGGTCCCGAAAACTTCACACGCGATGGATCACTATATCGGTTTGGAGTCCATTTTCCGGCTCGTATGGGTCATCACGTTCTATTTGTGATATGGCAGCGAGTGGATCCTGCAGGGGAAGCTTTTTTCTCTTTGAGCGATATTGATTTTGGTGATGGAACCGAACAAGGAAATCCTGAAAACGAGCCAGAAACGGATGACTCCATTCCCAATGATTACCTTGATGGAGAGATACAGGCTTCTGTGAGCTTGAAGGTAAGCGACGATTGGGGGAACGGGTTCATCGGTGAATTTATTATTCAAAATTTAGGTGATACTCCGATGAATGGCTGGACCCTGGAATTCGATTTGGATCGAGATATTTCACATCTTTGGAACGGCGAAGTGGTTCGTCAAGATGGTATCAGGTACACGGCGACACATGCTGATTGGAATCAATTTATCCCACCGGGTGGATCAACAACTCTCGGATTTGAAGCGTCTCCGGGTCATGCGAATGACAACATGCTGGGGCTGGTACAATTAAACGGTATCACCCTGTCAGATCCGCATGGTCAGGAGATGGAAGAACAAAACTCTCCCCAAATAATCCCAGAGCTGACCGTGGGGAATTTTGACTTTATTGAAGGTGACGAGGAAGTCGCCGATCAATGTATCCAGTTACATTTGTCTCAGCCTGCCAATGAAATGATTCATGTCACGATCGCATCGCAAAATGGTTCGGCCATAGCTGGGGAAGATTATCTGGCCTTTGCAAAGATGGTTCATTTTCCCGTTGGAACAACTTCTGCAAGTATCTGCCTCAAGCTTCTGGGTGATTTGGATTGGGAACAAAATGAATCCTTTGAACTGGCTTTTTCGGAACCCATGGGCGTGAGCCTGGCGCAGGATCGCATGACTGTGACCATCTTGAACGATGACCAGCCTTCCACACCAGGGCAGGCAGCAGACGTCGATGTCGCTTTTGACTGGGTGGTCAATGATCGATGGGGGAATGGTTTTGTAGCGACAGCCTCGATTTACAACCACACGGAAACCATGATGTCAGAATGGACGGTTTCACTGGATCTTGATGTTTCCATTGTCAACTACTGGAACGTTTCAAATGTTTCGAAACATGGCTCCAGGTATACTTTTCACAATGCTTCGTGGAACGGCGTCATTCCGCCGGGAAGTTCGGTGAGCTTTGGGTTGCAGGCATCCGGTGTCTATGATTTGGAACCGAACAATATTGTCATTAACGGCAATCCATCATCGGATTCAGGATTGGATTATCCTGAACCCGATTCGGAAGTAATGAAAGATATCCCACTGGAAGTGTTTGTTGTGAATGCCTGGGCTAACGGGTTTACAGGTGAAGCAAGTATGAGGGTGGAGAGCGATATCGAAGGCTGGCAGATTGCCTTTGATTTTCCATATGCCATCACCGATATATGGAATGCAACGATGGTGAGTCAAAATAATGGCCGAGTTGTTGTTCGCGACGCTGGTTACAATGCCTCCGTGACTGCTGACGGAGAAATCGTGTTCGGTTTTGTTGCATCAGGCTCAGGCCTGAATTCAACCCAGCTCATCAAACCTGCACAAACCGAATTCAAAGGAAATATTCATTGAAAAGGTGTTGCTGAATCATGGAATACCATGAGTGATTCAGTCAGAAACATGCTTTTGTCATGTGACACTCTGCGCACAGGATAGTTCTTTACGGTCAATCCAACAAAACACCCAATCAAGTGGAAGGACGTATCCTTTTCGGGTTTTTGAGGGAATAAAATAGGGAAAGCAGACGTTTTATTCCTGCGCTCTGCGTGCGAAATACACACTCACCGCGTGTCCATCTATGATTCAGATCATCCCTGAACATACCCAATGTGCCTGACCTGCGATGACTTGGAAGGTCGGTTTTCGGAGTCTTTTATAAGAAGCCAACAGTTGAAGAATCAGGGTTTCAAAGTGCACATGGCCTCACCAGCCCTGAAGTTCAGCAACACGACCCAGAATACTGATGCCGTAACGTCCCTTCTTGCTGCCTCCCTCATCCATGTATTTTTTCACCAGTGGGAATGCAGGTTCTCCCATCCAATCCAAAACATTGTGCACCATGCTGCGGCATTGACTGCCATCAAAGAGAAGGTTTTCAAGGCATGTTAGGGCTTCATCTTTTTTTCCAAGCTTCACCAGAGTCCATGCAGCCATCGTGCGCACTTCATGGGATTCATCCCTTAGAGCACCTTTCAATACTCGAACCGCGGGAACTGCATCATCGCCCAGTAAGTGAATCCCGACGATTGCCCACCATCGGATACCTTCATCACTGTTTGACATTCTTTTCAAAAAAGTATCCAGATTTTTGGCATTGCGCGTTAATGCCAAATCGGCGGCATCAAGGTAGGTTTCCAGTGGATAGATTTTTTTGTCACGCACCATTTCATAAATAGTCAGGTTGTGCTGTGCTGCGCGGCGATCTCTCATTTTTTCGGGCAAAAGACCGCTGTCGTAGAGTTCAAGTTGCTTGCGTCGCAGGGCTTGTTTCATGATTTTAATGCGTGCCTGATGTTCGGGCGTATCGATGAGATTGCGGACATTGTCGAAGTCATGATCATTGTCATAGAATTCTTCGGACACGCGAGGGCGAAAAAAACGCCCTGTCACCGAGTCCGTCTTTCCTGCGCGATGGTGCTGTTCCCAGGCTGCGGTTGCTGGTGCCTTCCAAAGGTAAGCCAGGTGATGGCCGGCAGGTGCGAAAGGCATGTAATTCTTGTGGTAAGCGAAACGCGCATCCCGGATCATTCGAACATGATCCAGCCGTTCGTCGGCGCGTTCGCGAAAGGCGACATGGTAGCGGGGCTC
>JBDQII010000343.1:0-5495 GCA_040264395.1 Verrucomicrobiota bacterium | reverse complement strand
TCTCAAGGGGTTTGGGCGCGAGCCGAGTCCACAAGACGACACTGTGGCTGTCCGGATCTCCCGAGGCGACCCCGAGTCTGAAGGGGTACAAGTCAAATCGGGGTCTCGTCTGGGCCTGAGTGGCATTTGCCAGCTCTGGCAAGGATGCCAGGGCTGCTCCGTATTGAAGAAACAAGCGTCGGGAGATACCTCCTTCATGTCGAATGGCTCGACTCAGGTCGAATAGTGAAGACATGGTCTTATCATTTATCGATCCCCCCGCGTGCTGCAAGTCACATTTGTGTCACAGTTTGTTGTCATCCCACATGAAACGTTGTCATTCATGATACACGTTTTGAGTATTCACAAATCGATGCCTGCAACGCGGAGAAAAACAATCACCCTGGCTGCCTTGAGATTGACAAATTCCGTCAATAAGTATTGGATGGATCGTGGCTTCTCAGTGGTCATTCAGGCTTATGTATATCAAATCCTTATTTTTTCCAACCGTCCTGGTTCCCTTGCTGCATCTTTCACTTGCGGCGCAACCGGCCTTCACCGATGCCTTTGATGAAGATCGATCCGCGGATTGGATCGTTCATGACGAGAGTGTGGATGGCGTGTCCGATTTTACGGTTCAATTTGCCCACGATTATTCTCAGGATCAGTTCGCTTTCACGATGGGTGGGGAAACTCAGTATTTTCCCGTTCCCAAAAACCCTTACGATACTCCTGGAAGTGCGGGTACCAAAGGCTTGAAAATTGCAGTGAATTCGGATGATCACCCTGCGGAATCCTCAGTCAGTCTGTTTCCCAGGGGCTTGAAGATGGAGGGTGATCATGCGCTGCGATTTCAAATGTTCATGAGCTATAACGGGCCTGCCTACGGCGGATCCGGTTCCACTGAATTTACGACCATGGGAGTGGGGCAATCCGGAGAATTGGTCGCCTACCTGCGTGGCAACGGGGCCTTGGATGGTGACGGTACTTTTTTTGCCGTGTCGGGTGAAGGCGGTGCCTCCAGAGATTTTCGAGCTTATGTCGGTGATGGGTTTGATGAACCTGAATTTCTGGATGAACAAACGGACCGGCATGGGTTCACGGACATGGATGGTGACGGGGTGGGGGAATATAACACCTACGGGGGTGGCCCTCTGGAAAAGGTGTTCCCATTTCCTTTTCATGAAACAACGGGTGCGCCCGGCAAGGGATGGGTCGCAGTGGAAATCAGGCGAATCGGTGATGAGGTGACCTGGGTGATGGATGGCCAAATCATTGCGACCATTTCTGCCGACAAAACCTTGTTTGGCGGAAACAATGTCATGATTGGTTATACGGATCCCTTTTCCTCAATCGCAAATCCCGGTGAGGAGAATTTTGTGATTTTCGATAATGTCGAGGTGACAGCACTGGATCCGGGAGATGTCACTCCCGTGGTGGGTGTTCAAGTAACCGGCGAGAACGTGGAGGATACCGAAACCGGACTGGTTCAGTTTCAGGTTGCACCGGTTGTCGAGGACCAGGATTCAGTGGTTTTCACTTTTATCCGTCAGGGAGATCTCTCCAGTCCACTGGATGTGACCTACCACCTTGAGGGTTCTGCAAGGGAGGGTTCGGATTATGAGAGACCTTCGGCTCAAAAAGTGCAGTTTGAGGCAGGAGCGGGAGAAACCACGCTGACCTTGAAATTAATCAATGATCAGGAGGAGGAACTGGATGAAAGCATCGTGTTGATCATTGACATGCTCTGGAGCGTGGATGGTCCGGCTTATGAAACAGCCAGTGGCAAGTTTGCTCAGGTTCCATTGCTGGATGATGGTGACGTTGGAGCACCGCTTCCCGATGTTCTGGCAGGAGCGACCGAGATCTATGCAGAGGATTTTGAAGCCGATGTGTTGGATACCTGGGAGATCAACCAAAGCAGTGATGATACTTCAGTCACCTTTGCTTATGATTACTCTGTGGATGGTATTCCGGCAGCACCCGGAGGGAAGGGCGAAACAACCCTTGGACTCAAATTTACCGCCAACGAGAGCGAAGGTGCGGCGGCCCACATCACGGCAAGTCCGGCGGGAATGCACTTCGAGGGAGACTATGCGCTGGTGTTTGACCTTTGGATGAATGTCAACGGCCCCCTGCCGGGAGGCGGCGGGGGATCCACTGAATTTGCTGCTGCGGGTATCGGGACCTCAGGTGATCATATTCAAGTGGCGGATGATCAATCCGATGGTGCATGGTTTGCGATGACTGGAGAGGGGGGGTCTTCAAGAGATTTCAGATTCTTCCTGAACAACGATTACCTGATGGATGATCGTGGGGTGTATATGGCAGGGAGTCAGGATGCCGGTAATCCCTATTATGCAGCGATATTCCCTGAAGGGAAAGGCGCCCCGGACTTACAGGTGTTCGAATTTCCCTCCCAGGATGGAGCCACTGTGGGGGGGCAAGTTGCCTTTCAATGGGTAGCGGTTCAATTGATTAAAAGAGGGGATACCGTCACCTGGACCATGAACGGAATCGATGTGGTCAAGGCAAGTCAATCCAACGCTCCCTACTCGGATGAGGGAAATCTTTTTCTTGGCTACAGTGACTGGTTTTCTTCGGTCTCGGACAATGAGTTCATGAGTTTTGGGCTGTTCGATAACTTGAAGGTTTACCAGCTGGCGAAAGCTTTTGAACTATCCATCAGCATTGATCAGGACGCTTCAGGCATCTCCGTAGAATACACAGGGAAGCTGGAGTCTGCCACCTCTCTTCAAGGACCATGGAGCGAGGTAGAGAATGCCGAGTCGCCTCACGCGGTGGATCCTTCGACTGCTGAAATGAATTTTTTCCGCGTCGTTCCCTGAGCGATTGCATCAACAGCCGTGACCTGAACAGCCCCTCAGCTTCCGAGGGGCAGTTTTTTTATGCCCAATGGACGGGGTGCATCCGACTTGTTCAGGAAGTGAGATCTTGTTAAGTTGTTTTTCATGGGGCAAGAAAAGCGACTGGACCGGTGGATTGAGCGTTACGAATCCTTTCACCAACAGCCAACCAATCGACGCATACATCTGGTATGTGTTCCTCTGATTGTCATGAGCCTCATCGGCCTTCTGTGGTGTGTACCCTTACCTATCCCCGGCACTCAGGCATGGTATCCCGCACCCAATCTCGCCATGGCGCTGCTGCTCCTGGCTTCCTTTTACTATTTAATGCTTTCCATTCCAGTCCTGCTGGGAGTGCTTTTCTGGTCTCTTCTTTCCAGTGCAATGATCCTGAGTGTCGAGGCAAGTCCACTCTCCTTGTTCTGGTCTTCTTCTGTTTTATTTCTCCTGGCATGGGCGGGACAGTTCTACGGACATCGACTGGAAGGGAAAAAACCTGCCTTTCTTGAAGATCTACAATTTCTCCTCATCAGCCCAGCGTGGTTGATTGATTGGCTGCACCAGCGATGGATGCGGGCCATGGTTTCTTATCTGGTTGCATGCGCAGTGGTGCTCATGGTCTGCGATGCGCTGTTTGCCATGAAGCCCTCGGTTGATTTTTCGGATTCTCTGGATAGAGCCACTCAATATGATGTGCAGATTGCACGGGACCCTTGGGGTATTCCCCATATGATGGGCAAGCGGCATGCCGATACTGCCTTTGGCCTGGCCTACGCTCATGCAGAAGATGATTTCCTGACCATTCAGGATGTGCTGCTTGCTGCCCGTGGTCGGTTGGCAGCGTCCAGTGGTATATCCATGGCTCCCAATGACTATTATGTGGACCTCATCCGTATTCGCAAGGAGCTGAGGGATCGCTTCGATTTGTTGGATCCAGAGATCAAGGCGGTTTGCCAAGGCTACGCCGATGGCCTCAACTTGTATGCAAGCCGGCATCTCGATCAACTCAAGCGCCATGGGTGGCCTGCCAAGCCTGAGGATCTGATCGCCGGAGCCATGCACAAATTGCCAATGATGTTTGGCATGCACAATGATATCGGGCGTATCTTGAGCAACCCTGGAACTGCACCGCAATTGGCGGCCTGGATGAATCCTCATCAGGCACCGATAGGATCCAATTTCATGGCGGTAAGCCCATCGCGATCGAGTGATGACTCCACGCGTGCATGCATCAATTCCCATCAACCCTGGACAGGCCCTGTGGCCTGGTATGAGGCTCACTTGTTGACCGAGGAAGGTCAAAATCTCTACGGGGGATTATTTCCAGGCTCTCCCGTTGTCTTTCTGGGACACAATGCCCACATGGCCTGGGGTCACACGGTCAATCATCCAGATTTAGTGGATATTTTTGAATTGGAGATGGATCCCGAGAACCCTCTGCGCTACCGCATCGATGACCAATGGCTTGAGCTGGAGCAGACCTTTGCCACGCTGGAGGTCCGGCTGTGGAGAGACATCCGATGGAAGGTCAAGCGGGAGGTGCTTCACAGTCTTTACGGCCCAGCGTTGCGGGTCGGGGATCGGGTGCTCGCCATTCGCTATGCGGGCATGGATTCCTTTCGTCAGCTTGAGCAATGGTTCTGGATGGGGCAGTCCACCAGCCTGGAGGGTTTCAAGGAGGCCATGCGCAGCCAGTCCATCGCCATGTTCAACACGGGATATGCGGACAAGGAGGGTAACCTTTTTTACGCCTACAATGCCATGTTGCCGGACCGGAACCCATCCTATGATTGGCAAGCGATATTGCCTGGAAATACTCAAGCAACTCTTTGGTCCGAGTACATGCCTTTTGATCAATTGCCGCAAGTTGAAAACCCACCTTCAGGGTTTATTCAAAACTGCAACAGCAGTCCTTTCCAGACCACGGTGGGGGAGGGGAATCCGGATCCAGACCGCTTTTCGCAGGCCTCTGGTATCGAAACCTGGATGACCAATCGGGCATTAAGGGCAATGGAGCTTTATGGCAATGATGCGTCCATCACGCAGGAGGAGTTTTTCACCTATAAATATGACAAGCAATATTCAGAAAAATCCGCACTCAGGAAAAATATTGTCGGCTTTTTGGAGACATCGCCACGGGAACCGGAACTGGTTGAAGCATTGGATATATTAAGGCAATGGGATGGCGATACGTCCAAGGATAATCCTCATGCCGCTCTGAGCTTGTTGACGTTTCGGCCCAACTCCAATACCTCTCGCGGTAACTTATCGGCTCCGGTCATTCTGGGTCGGCTGAAGGAGGTGTCCAACGAATTGATGAAGCATTTTGGCCGACTGGATGTTCCCTGGGGTGAGGTGAACCGATTGGTCCGCGGTGAGGTGGATCTTCCTTTGGGTGGGGGGCCGGACACGCTGAGAGCTATTTATGGACGGCCATCCGATGAAGGCAAGTTGGCGGGAGTCGCCGGCGATTGTTTTTTTCAATTTGTGCAGTGGGATGATCACGGGCAACTGGATGCCTGGGCCATTCAGCCTTTTGGCAGTCATACGGCCTCTGATGAGTCACCGCACTTCAGCGATCAGGCCGGGCTTTTTGCCGAGGAGTCCCTGAGAAAGATACCCTTCACCAGAGAAGAGGTGCTTGAGGTT
>JBDQII010000342.1:0-5526 GCA_040264395.1 Verrucomicrobiota bacterium | reverse complement strand
GGGATTCATGTAGCAGGTTGGATGAAAGGGCCACTGAGAAGGTTTTTCCGACGCCGTCTGGGTGAGCATTGGGATACCGACTTGAACACACGTGCGTTCTGGAATCGCATGGAAGATCCAGACTTTGTTTCTGACGAGGAGATCTGGGCTCTTCGGTCATTGCTCAGGCGCGAACTCATTGAGTTTTCTCGTCGCCGTCTCCTGCTTCAAAGCCAAAGCCTCAAACGTGAAAATTTCATCACGTTTGATCATCTTTTGAATCCGGATGTATTGACGATTGGATTTGCAAGACGCTTTGCAACTTACAAACGTGCTCCTCTCGTTTTCCAGCAGTTTGAACAAATTGTCAGGCTGGTGAAGGACAAAAAGTATCCCATCCAGTTCATCTTTGCGGGGAAAGCACACCCACGTGATGACGAAGGGAAGCGTTTCATCCAGCACATCATTCATCTCAGCAAGCACACCGAACTTCACGGTCATTTGGTATTTATTGAAAACTATGATATTCACGTTGCCCGACAAATGGTATCTGGCTGCGACATCTGGTTAAATAACCCACGAAGACCACTGGAAGCCTCCGGCACAAGCGGACAAAAAACATCGGCACACGGTTGTCTGAATATGAGTATCCTTGATGGATGGTGGCGTGAAGCGTTTGATGAAACCAATGGCTTTGCGATTGGTCCTGATTCGCAACCTGACTCCATTGAAGAACAGGACCGTATCGACAGCGCGAACCTCTACAAAGTGCTCACTCAGGAGGTGATACCGGGCTTCTACAATCGCGACTCCACAGGCATACCCCGCCAATGGATCCAAAAAATCCGTCGATCCATGTCTACGATCACACCTGAATACAGTACGTGGCGCATGGTACAGGATTACGCCAACAAATATTATCTGACCGGCGAATAGCCGAATGATTCACTCGCCGGTTGCTTGTAAGCGACCGGCGAGTGTTGAACTTTTCCCGACATGCTACCGTCCCTTCAATCAATCACACCGGAAACCCTGAAAAGCCAGCTCGTCGCCTGGAAACAACCGGCTTATCGCAGCGATCAGATTCTGGATTGGGTTTACCATAAACGTGCGGTCACAGTCGACAGCATGTCCAACCTCCCGAAAGACCTGAAAGAACAACTGAACAAAAACTTCAAATGTTATCTTCCAGACTGCATGCAGAAGCAAGGTTCGGATGACACCACTCAAAAGTTTCTCTGGAAGCTGGACGACGGCGCATTCGTGGAAAGTGTATTGATCCCGGCAAATCCAGCACTCTATGGTGAAGCAAGTGACCGGCACACATTATGCATCTCCACACAAGTCGGCTGCGCTTATGGTTGCAAGTTCTGTGCAAGCGGGCTGGACGGCTGGAAGCGCAACCTCGAACCCGAGGAAATTCTTGGTCAATTACTTGCAATTGAGCACCATTTTCAGCCGAAACTAAAACAGGGCCAGGAGCGCAAGGTGAATAATCTAGTCATCATGGGAATGGGCGAACCCATGGCCAATTATGAGAACCTCATGAAGGCACTCAAGATTGCCAATGCCCCCTGGGGATGCAATATCGGAGCACGCAAGATCACCATTTCGACAAGTGGGTTGGCCCCCCAGATAGTGGCGCTCTCGCAGGAACCATTTCAGTTTCGACTGGCCATATCACTCCACGGAGCCACCGATGAAGTGCGGTCCCGCATCATGCCCATAAACCGTAAATATCCCATCCAGGATCTCATGGATGCCTGTCGTCAATATTTGAACAAAAAAGGCAAAATGATTACCTTCGAATACATACTCATCGAAGGCGTCAACGATGGACAGAATCAAATTCAACCACTGGCAGACTGGGCACGGGAACTCCATGCCAAGGTCAACCTGATTCCTTACAACACCGTCGAAGGATTACCATGGTCACGACCGGAAGAAGGTATTCAGGAATCCTTTCTTGAAGGCTTGTTATCTAGAGGGATCAACGCGACCCTTCGACGAGAAAAAGGACACGACATCGATGCAGCCTGCGGTCAGCTGCGCTTGAAAGTGGAGAAAGGATTAACCGAGTAAAGGTCAGTTCATTGTATCAGGCAGCATCAAGGGAAGATCTTCTTTGAGCTCCCGGTGGACAGGCCAGTCAGCTCCACGATCTAACAATTTCTGTTGCAGCGTCATTGCGAGACGCTCAAGTTCCCCGGGATAGGCCTGACTCAGGTCGAGCGATTCACCAATATCCTGAGTCAGATGATATAACTCCCAGATTTGGTTTTCGTAAAAATAGATTGCCTTCCAATCCCCCTGGCGAATGGAACTATGAGGCTGATAGCCGCCTTTTGGTTGTCCGGTCCATTGGTGGGGATAATGAAAAACCAAAGCGCGACCGTTCAACAGACTATGTGGCTCAGGTTCACCCAAAAGGGCTTCAGTAAAATCAACACCGTCGATCACGCTTGTCTCGGAGCGATAACTTTTACCGCCAGCCCATCTGATGATCGAAGGGAATAAATCCTCAACGATCAATTGCGATTTGGAGGTGGAATTGGATGGAATTGGCAGGGACCTCTGCACTTCAGAGCCGGGAACTAATGTTGCCCATGAGACGATGAGAGGCACGCGCGTTCCCCCCTCATAAGCAGATCCCTTCCCTTCACGCAGTGGCCATGAATGTGTATCGCGTCCCGTATCTCTCGGGGAATTTCCACGAGCGTGCAGGCTCAAGGTCCCGTTGTCTGAGGCAAAAACAATTAAGGTGTTTTCAGAGATACCAAGAGATTCAACGTGATGTATCAAATCCCCCAGAGAAGCATCCATGCCCTCTACCATGGATGCGTAGCGGGCTTCGTTATCCGGAATGGAAATCCGGGTGCCCGGATACTTTTTTCCATTGTAGTTGGGCATGTATGCTTCATGTGGCTGAATCGGTGCGTGGACCGCATAATGAGCCATGTAAAGATAGAAAGGCTTGTTGTCAGCAACGGAATCTGAAATGGCTTGCTTCGCTTCCAAAGTCAGCGCTTCGGTTAAATGAGTGTCACTCCCATGATAAGATTCCAGTCCGGGTATCCCCCAAGGTCGTGTCCTTCCGCCTGCTTCAGCGTTTCCATAATTCTTTTCACCATGGTAATGTCCGGGCCCCCCTGCTGCATGACCTGCAATATTCACATCAAAACCAAGCGTTAGGGGATCCGAACCCTGAGTATCATAAGCTCCCCAATGCGCTTTTCCTGCGTGAATGGTGCGATAGCCCAGTTGATCCCTCAGGACTGCGGGCAAGGTGGGGGCATTTCCAGGTTGCAATCCTTGTTTTCTCCAATTCCGAGGAGGCAGCAAGCGTGGTGTTTTCCCCGATGTTTCGCGGTCTTCGTACAAAGTCCAGTTCGTCACCCGATGGCGTGCCGCATTCTGCCCGGTCATGATGGATGTTCGCGTAGGAGAACATACCGCACACGCATAAGCTTGCGTGAACCGCCGCCCCTGTTTTGCCAGACGTTCCATATTAGGCGTCCGAAAGTGTTGATTGAATGGAGTCGTCTTGTTCCAAAAAGGAACCGAGGTGTCCTGCCAACCCATGTCATCGACCAAAAAGAAAATGATGTTGGGCCGCTCTGAGGCTTGGACAAACCATTCAGATACAAGAAAAATGGACAATATTAATCCACCAGCAGTCAGCACTCTGGAGCGAATACATCGCAAGTTATCATACTTTTGCTTCACAAGGGACATGAGATGACCCTATGGAAACTTGGGAAAAAAGCCACTGTTAACATGGGCAGGGGAAGTAGTAGGGTGTGATTCAAATTGGATGGAAAACCAAGTTCTGCTAGTTCCCAAACTTGGAATCTAAAAACAAAACCATTGCCGAGATCAAGGCAGCCTTATTAAGCTGGGTTTGCGTTTGATAGAGGTAAGAATCCTCTATCAATTAGCATTTGGCTTTATGATGCTGGTTATCGACAACTACGATTCGTTCACTTACAACCTGGTTCAGTACCTTGGAGAAATGAATGTGCCCATGGAGGTGCATCGCAATGATCAGATCACACTCGACGAGATATCGGCAAAAAACCCGGAAAGGATTCTGATTTCTCCGGGACCATGTTCCCCAAAGGAAGCCGGCTTATCCAACGATATCATCATGGCCTATGCAGGAAAAACCCCGCTTCTGGGAGTCTGTCTTGGACACCAGTGTATCGGACATAGCTTTGGAGCAGAAATAGTCGTGAATCACCGACTCATGCACGGCAAGACATCACCGATCATTCATAATGGCAAGGATCTCTTCGAAGGCATTCCGAGCCCGTTCAATGCAACGCGTTATCACTCCCTGATCGTCAACCGTGCCTCATTACCGGATTGCTTTGAAATCACGTCGGAAACGGAAGAGGGTGAGATCATGGGTATGCGACATAAAACCCTGCCTTTATGGGGAGTCCAGTTCCACCCGGAAAGCATCTTGACCGACCACGGGAAAACTCTGCTTGGCAACTTCCTGAAGCTGGGTTGAATAACAAAAAAACCCTGGTTGATAACCAGGGCTTGAAATTTAATTTAGTCGATCCCGATATGTCAGGAGGTACGTGTCCTTCGTTTCACGCTTAACTGAGCTATCGAATGAGCTAGAGCAGCCTTCACGGTGGCAAGTTCCTCATCCGAGAGTTTTTCCTGCAGTCGCGCTTCAGCTTGCTTTTTGGCTTCTTCTGCCTTGGCTTCGTCGATGTTATCTTCAGTAACAGCCATGTCAGTTAGGACTGAGATCTTGTCAGCCGTGATTTGGACAAAACCCTCGCCCACAGCAAGGTATTGCTGCTCACTGCCCTTTTGGGCCAGAATCTCACCAGCTGCAACCTGAGTCATCAATGGAACATGGTTGGGAAAAATGCCCATCTGACCTTCCTTGGCGGGTAAGGTGACCATGTTCACATCATCGGAATAAATCTTGTCCTCAGGAGTGACAATCTCGAGTTTCATTGTATCAGCCATAGCTACTGCAAGAGTTGAGGATCAAAAGTGAAGATCCATTGAAGAGAGGAATCAATCTTCCTCGTAGATCTCTTCGATCTTACCCTTCATGTAGAAGTTACCTTCACCGACATCGTCGTGCTTACCTTCGAGGATCTCCTTGAAGCCACGCACCGTGTCTTTGACGTCTACCTGTTTACCAGGACGACCAGTGAACACTTCAGCCACAGAGAATGGCTGACTGAGGAAGCGCTGGATCTTGCGAGCACGGAACACAGTCAACCTGTCTTCTGGAGAAAGTTCATCCATACCCAGAATAGCAATAATGTCCTGCAAATCTTTATAGCGTTGCAACACATTCTGCACGCCGCGGGCAACCTGGTAATGTTCCTCGCCAATCAGGTCGGGACTCAAAGCGCGTGAAGAAGAAGCCAGAGGATCCACAGCAGGATAAATTCCAAGCTCTGCAATGGAACGCTCAAGAACCACCGTCGCATCCAAGTGAGCAAACGTGGTAGCAGGAGCTGGATCCGTCAAGTCATCCGCCGGGACATAAACCGCCTGGAATGAAGTAAT
>JBDQII010000341.1:0-5579 GCA_040264395.1 Verrucomicrobiota bacterium | reverse complement strand
GTATTGCATGGCGTCCGGCGAGATGCCTTTAATCTGGGTCTCTGTCATACCTCGAGAATCAGCGCGCCAATCCAGCTTACACATCATCGCGTAATAATTAAACAACACCTCCGATAATCGGCTTCGATACCAATTGCCGGTGCAAATAAACAAAACCTTATTCATTACTTAATAGACAGAATTTTGACGCATTTCTCATCTCAAAAAGGTAAGCAAGCCTTCTTTTGAATTCTCAAAATGATACTTTCAAAAAAAGTTTCCGTGGTCCTCCACAAGCACATAAACTAACCTCCGCCCTGCAGATTAAAAGGAAAATCGCATCCATTGGGGCAATTGGTATCGTCATGATGCCGCTTGTATTAAAAAAATTCTGCTAAGTTTCTACCTGCTGTCTTTTCGGGGGGGAGGATTCCCAAAAAATTCCAGTTGAACAGAGCGAACCAGCCCGTAGGTTTTGAGGTTTTGCAGGGTTTGAAACAGATCAAAGTGAAGTCGATTTTACGGATGCTTCCATGGTTGATTTCAAGCGATCTGAGGCGTGCCTTGGCACTTCAGGATGCTTTGAATCCTGAAAGTCAGATTCTTCCGCCTCGTCTGGACCTGAAGGGACATGCTTCCGAATTTGCCGCACCAGAAAGTTGTGGAGTTCAAAATGCCTGCTGGTTATTTACTGAGGCCATTGACTTTCATGATTCAGATGATTCGAGACCTATCTGCTCCAATACCGCATGAATCATATCATTTGGCACGACATGTCCCGGAGAAACACTACCGATGCGTGATGCCAAAACAAATTTCACTTTGCCGTCACTTACTTTTTTGTCCAACTGCATTGCTTTCATGAGTTTTTCTCTTTGGGTCGCAGTGAATCTAAGGGACGTCGGCAGTTTGGCTTTTTCAAACAAGGCTCTGATGCGCTCCATATCTTTTTCGGGAAATTGGCAAAGTGCATGGGACAAAACGCCTGCGGCAATTTGACCTATGGATATTGCCTCGCCATGAAGAAACGTACCATAACGAGTGATTGCTTCGATGGCGTGACCTATGGTGTGTCCGTAGTTGAGGGTCGCGCGCAATCCGCTTTCTTTCTCATCAGCACCCACCACCTTGGCTTTAATTTGACAACACTTGGCAATGATACTTCCAAGGGCTTTAGGATCCTGTTTTAGTATCCGCTCCATTTCTGATTCCAGTTTTTTGAACAAGCGGGCATCATCGATGATGCCGTATTTGATCACCTCTGCGAGTCCCGCTTTGAATTCACGAGGTGGCAGCGTTTGTAGCGTATCCAGATCACAAAGGACAAGGCGGGGCTGGTAAAATGCCCCGACCAGATTTTTGCCTGCTTTCAGATTGACTCCTACCTTGCCTCCCACCGAGCTGTCTACCTGAGATAACAAGGTCGTTGGCACCTGTACAAAGTCCACCCCCCTCAGATAAGTTGCAGCAACAAAGCCTGCAAGATCGCCCACAACTCCTCCTCCCAGAGCGAGCACGAATGAATTCCGTTCCAATCGTGCCTGCGCAAGTTGATCATAGCAGTTTTGCACCAAGCGTAGATTTTTTGATTTTTCTCCGGCCGGAATGGTGATCAACGTCACATTGAACCCCGACGCTTTCAGCGAATCGATCGCAGGTTTTGCGTAAAGTGGTTCGACTCGATCATCGGTAATAACCGCACAGGATTGTCCAAGTTTCAATTGTTTGCACCTCCGGCCCACGGCCTTCAAAAGCGATGGACCGATAACGATTTGGTAGGATCTTTCTTCCAATGGGACTTTGACACTTTTCACGTCCCTCACAATAGTTGATTCAGTCCATGAGGTCAAAACGTGCTTCAAGATCAATTTAATCGGACATGTTTCGTTGAATTGATTGGAAATAAAGAGATATCTATGTCATCTAAAGACATGATTCATCATCGTTACTCCAAGGTACTTCTCACAGTGCTGCTCCTTCACCAGATTGTTTTCTGGATTGGTTGCGGGCAGGTTGAAGAGGGAGAGCCTGCCTTTGCTCAATCTGAATCGCCCGAGGCTTTGAGTGCTGCTACTGAGACGAGCGAAGAGCCAGGCTCGATTGAACCCAAAGAACCCGAAGTCGATCAGGTTGTCTCAGCAACTGTCAGTGAACTCAAGCTGTTCACTGTTTCCGGGGTTGTCAAATCGATCGAGCCCGACCTGTCTCGAGCGCGTATTCACCATGAGGAGATTCCTGACTATATGAAGGAAATGACCATGCCTTTCAATATTGGCAACACCAATGAATGGGCATCTATCCAGGCGGATGATACCATCAGTTTTCTGCTTCATGTGACGGATGGGCGTAGCTGGATCGATGGCGTCGAGAAATTAAGTGCTGAAGTGCCGTCGCTTGGCGAGCTTTCAAAGACAGCTCCGTGGCGCCGGGTCCGCGAGGTAGAGCCCTTGATGATAGGAGATATGCTTCCTGACTACCCCATGACCAATCAGTTATCCAAGCCTATTTCATTTGAGCAATATCGTGGCAAGGCTCTGGCGATTACATTTATCTACACTCGCTGTCCGCTTCCGGATTTCTGTCCTAAAATGAATAAACAATTTTTGGATGCGCAGCAAAAGCTCAAAGCGCTTCAAGATGGTCCCGACAACTGGCAATTGCTTTCAATCAGCTTCGACCCAGTCAATGACACGCCCGAGCGGCTCAAGTTCTACGCCAGCGCATATCAGTATGATCCTGAAAAATGGTCTTTTGCGACAGGAGCCATGATCGAAATTGATGCGCTTACCGAACAGTTTGGACTGATGTTCTACCGAAGTGAGAATACAGTGATGGATTGGGACCATAATCTACGGACTGTCCTCGTGGATCCAAAGGGCAAGATTCAGGAAATTTTGATTGGGAACACCTGGAACACGGATGAACTCGTTGAGAAGATGGTCAAACTTGCAAGGGGGCAAGCCCTGGCTCAACCAGACTATGAATGACAGCGTTTTCGGAAATTCAAAAACAATCAGCAATTCAAATACTTGCTGAGTAGTTCACCGAAAAAGGCTCCCCAATTCTGGGGAGCCTTGCTTTTACCTCAATAGGTGTGGGCAAACATTATTGAGCCAGGATTCGGAAGAAATTCAAGCTGCCCTGAGCTGGCAAGACAATCGAGATTGATTCGCCCGATCCGATCAATGCTTCGCCTTCCTCCACCCATGAACTGAAATCCGTGCTGGACTGCAGCTGATAAGTCACATTTGATTCGGATACAAACTCCAACATCAATGAACCCACTTCCGCACGAATGCTGATGGCAACAGGTAAAGGATCCACCGTTGGAATTGTTCCTTCTTCATTGCTGATATATCCACCACTGGGCGTGGGACCTACCGATTCAATAAATATATTCAGGAGTTGCCCTATAACAACTACACCGGTGATCAAAGTATCCATGCGCTGTACAGCATGGTGGACATCCCTTTGATCGAGCGTTGGAAAATCATCACTGGTGCTCGCTACGAGACGACTGATTTATCCGTCGATAATTACGGGGAACGAACAGGAAATGCCACCATCAACGAGTCTGCCATTCTTCCAGCAGCCAGTACTGTGTATGAATTAAAAGATGACATGAATTTGAGAATGGCTTTCGGAAAAAAATTGGCGCGTCCTACGTTTCGTGAAATTGCTCTGGTTCCTGTCTTTGACTTCATCGGGGGTGACATTTTGATTGGTAATCCCAATCTTGATATTACTTCGGTTCAAAATTACGACCTACGCTGGGAGTGGTTTCCCAAACCAGCCGAAGTTCTGGCAGCCAGTCTTTTTTATAAAACATTATCCTCTCCCATCGAGAAGCAATTTGTCACAGCCAATCGTCAGGTTCAGTACCAAAACCGCGATGAAGCAATTGTCTATGGCCTGGAGCTTGAAGCCAGAAAAAGTCTGGAAATCATTTCTGACAATTTAAGCGATTTCACTGTGGGAGGGAATTTCACCTATGTGGTTTCAGAAGTTAATGTGACTCCCTTTGAGTATGAGTTTGGGCGCAATGAGACACGTCAATTAGCGGGGCAGTCGCCTTACATCATGAACTTTGATATTTCTTACAATAACGACCGAACAGGAACGATTGTGAGTCTGTTCTACAACATTTTTGGTCCCAGATTGGCCGTCGTGGGTAGCAGTTCGCCTGCTCGGCCCAATGCGTTCGAGCAGCCTGTAGGTTCATTGGATTTAACGATATCCCAATCATTGTCAGATCACTGGAAGCTCAAGTTTTCTGCAAAAAACCTTCTGGATCCTACGGTTGATGTCACACAGGAATTTGGCGGGCAGGAATATATCTACTCCTCCTACAAACGAGGACGGTCCTTCGGAATGTCGCTCTCCTACGATTTCTAACTTTTGAGCCCACTTCAAGGATCATTGTAACACAAATGTAACGCAGGCGCCGTCTTTGAGTGACACCCAGCATGTAATATCCACAAAGCGCAAACAACAAACAGACAACCGAACTTAAAGGCTAGCAGTTTGAAAATATCACAAGCTTCTTTTTCATCTCGTGGTTCAGATCGACGAAATCCAGAAAACTAACCATGCCACCCAACCTTCAAAAAATGAGATCTGTTGACGATCATGCTTCGAATCGTTCCAAGTCATTCTTTGATCACTGGATCGACAGCCTCTTAGGGAGAGGCCAAAATGGTATCTCAGAAAAAAATCGGTACGGATTGCGTGACAGATACACTTATTTTTTGCAGGGTGTTGTCTCAAGTTTTACGCAATTAAATTTCAGATTGAACTCAAAAGAGGAAAACCAGATCGACCACCTCAAGAAAATGCTTCTTCGGATGGCAAGTAATGCTGAGCAGTGTGTCCAAAAAGCAGTTCATTCATTGGTGAACAGGGATCAAACTTCCGCTCTTTCCGCCAAGGAGCAGGATTCGGTCATTGATCAACTAGAGAAAGATGTGGATGAATTGGCCATGAAACTTTTGGCTACTGGGCCTGCCGAAGACAATCTGAGGTTCATCTCCATGGCGATGAAAATCTCTACCGAGCTTGAAAGGGTGGGGGATGAAGCAACCACACTTTCTCGTCGCAGTCTGGAGCTGATGAAAGAAGAACCTCTCAGACCTGAAGTCGATATCCAGCATATTGCGCAGATGGTGGTTGAGATGCTCAAAGCCGCACTGGATGCCTTTGTTTATCGCCGTCCCGATGAAGCCAGGCAGATTATTCTCAAGGACAAGGAAGTCGATCGGCTGAATAAATCCATATACAAAGCCATGATGCAACGTATGATCAACGATTCTGGCTGCGTCACGCGCTGCTTACATTACATCATCATTTCAAAAAGCTTCGAAAGAATTGGTGATCATGCCAGCAACATAGCCGAAGAAGTTGTCTTTCTATGTGAAGCTCGGGATATCAGGCATGATCAGACCATCTGATCTGGCTGCGTGAATTGACTTTTCTGTGCGGAAATCTCCTGTCATCCTTCACTAATGACGAGCGAGTCATCAGGCAACTTTTTATCTCCTCACGGCAATAAAAGAAATCGGTTTGGTCAAATGAAGGTTTGGCGTCGGATGCTTCTCGGCAGT
>JBDQII010000340.1:0-5644 GCA_040264395.1 Verrucomicrobiota bacterium | reverse complement strand
GGATGCATGGAGTGTCTGTTCGCCGTAACGCTTATCGTCATTGTCTTCAATATCATCATGAATCAATGAAGCTTTGTGGAAACATTCAACGGCCACACAAATTTTCTTGAGATCCTCGGACAGGCTTTCGTCTTTCGTATCGGTCATGGAATGAACGACTGATGCAGCCAGAAAGGGACGCCATCGCTTACCGGCTCGCATGAGCCATTCTCTCCCAAGCTGCTCCGTCTCCCCTCTTCCAGCCCCCATGATCAGATCCAATGAAGCAGGCGTAAAACAAAAATCAACTTCCTCGCGTAATCCTACGAGATCCAGCCGAAGACTCCTGTCCTCACTGGTCAAATGGATATAATCCCAGATCCAATCCAAATCGACGGTCGTGTCGATGCAATCATCCTGAAGCAGTGGAACGGCAACGCCGGGAACAGCAGCTGCCTCCATGTAAGGAAAGGCTCGCTCGAGCACGCTGAGACAACTGACACCCACAATTGCCTCAATTTTACCCGTCTGGATCAAGGACATGACGATGGCTGAACCTTCAGCCACCAATACGGCATACCCGAGACGCTCAGCCTCGTTTTGAAGATCCTGAATGGAGCACAGTCCACATTGTTTGCAAAGCAAACC
This sequence comes from Verrucomicrobiota bacterium, assembly GCA_040264395.1. Lineage (GTDB taxonomy): Bacteria > Verrucomicrobiota > Verrucomicrobiia > Limisphaerales > AAA164-E04 > AAA164-E04. The sequence goes on along the minus strand of JBDQII010000340.1, from coordinate 5,017 downwards.
AAACTCATCAAATGGAGCCGGGCATTTGCTTTCAACCCGGAGACATTTAGGGAGAAGCAGCAACCTTCGCTCATAAGGAATGGCGGCCAGTGAATCACGCCACATTTCATTATTGATGAGCACACCAATGTAATCGCGATAGATCGGGTCACATCCCAGCATCTCCACTACTTTGTCGGCATGCACCTTGACATCGGCCATGGGCATCGGTGGCACTGGATTGTTTTCAGCAACATAGTTCCTTATGTATTGCAGGAATCGGGTGCGCTCTTCTGGAGTTTGCGGGAGGTTTTCCTTGGGTGGACGGACTCTTTGCGCAGTAGCCATCTTAGGCAGCTTGAGTGGGGCAGTCCCGAGAGTTTTATTTACTGATTCCATGTATTTTTCCGATCCGTTCCTAAAAATCAATCCTTCTCAATCAAATCCGGGGTGGCGTTCCCTTTGGAACTACCCTTATCGTGACCGTCAACGTCATGCAAGGGTTTCACATTTTGAATATTTTTGTAAGCGCCAAAATCAGTGTAAAAAAACCGCTTGGCAAGACGATACATCCAGTGTTTCTCTGGGATTTCATCCCCTGGCAACCACTGGCTGAACCTAGGTTTCATGGACTGCAACTCTTGAAGAGCAGTTTGCCGGATGGTCACATCCTTGGCTCCATTTCGCTCAATCAGATTTTCAACCAGATCAGGTCGCTCCAGCATGATGCAACCACGGGTTTCATTTGCGGTAGCCTCCCTGAAATCCTTGAGAAACTTGGACTCGGTCAAAGTCCGGTAAATACCACGCTCGTCATCAATAGACTCATTCGCAAATTGAATGATCGGGCAGGGCTCAATACCGCCCTTCGGATTCACGTGATGACTAATACCTGTTGCCATGGGACACAACGCATTGCCTTCATGATCGTAATAGGCATCCACGATTGCAATGGGTTTCTTGGCACGCATTTCGGTGATGAACCGTCTGGTCTCCACCAATTCCTCACGGGTGAGCCCCAGATCATCATGCATCATTGGGCCGACCGGCCTGTAGGAGTGAAACCACACGTAGTGCACCCCTCGATCGATCAGCTCATCCAACCAAGATTCAGTCAGCAAATCCTTGATGTTTGATTTGCAGACACTGGTCGCCACACCGGTCAGCAGTTTGTGCCGGATTGCAGTGTCCAGACCTTTCAGGGTCCGATTGAACACATTTTTCTTACCACGCCTCTGGTCACTCACCATTTCCCTGCCCTCGATACTGACAAGCGGTGTAGCATTACCCAATTCACGCAGCTTTGAAGCAACTTTATCAGTGATTAGCTGACCATTGGTGAATATTTGGAAATAAGTGTTTGGCTGCTGCTCAAGTAAATCGAGCAACTGCGGGTGCATGAAGGGTTCCCCTCCCAAAATACCGAAAAAACTGTTACCATGCGATTTGGCATCATTAATGAGGCGATGAAGCTGTTGTAGATCAATACTTTCTCGCGGCGCTTCAACATCAACCCAGCAGCCCTGACAGCGCAAATTGCAACTATTCAAAATGCTTAGGTAAAGGAATGGGGGGAAATAAATGCCCTTTTTCGCGCGACGCTTGAAACGATCGACCGACAACATGCCCTTGATTCCAAAAAGCCAGGCAAATTTCCACAGGGCTTTCGGATCGGCAGTGCGCAGAACGCGCATGGTCAATTCAGGTAGCATCAGGGGGTATTCTTTCCACGAAACACAAGAATCCGCAAATAAAATCCCCAGAGAGTCATACGAATACAACGCCGTTATGCGTCAGGCTTCCCACCAATCATTATTTTTCTTGTTGCGTTGCCTTGGAAAATAAGGTCTTGAGATCTTCAAGAAACAGATATCCGGCAGGAACCAGTATTAAAGAAATCGCTGTGGCAAACATGACCCCAAAGGCAAGCGAAATGGCCATGGGAATCAAAAATTGAGCTTGAACGCTCTTCTCCAGAATGAGTGGAACCAGGCCTACAAAAGTAGTGAGGGATGTCAGAAGGATGGGCCTGAACCTTGCCATACCAGCTTTTTTCACTGCTTCCAGAAGAGACAAACCTAATTCACGTTGACGATTGATGTAAACCACAAGCACCAGGTTGTCATTCACAACCACTCCCGATAAAGCCACAATCCCGAACATGGAAAGGATCGTTAGATCAAGCTGCATGATGATATGGCCCCACACAGCCCCTACCAGGCCAAAGGGGATGGCTGACATCACAATAAGGGGCTGCAGATAGGATCTGAAAGGAATAGCCAACAGGGCGTAGATGATCACGAGTGCCAGGGGATAGCCTTCTAAGATGCCCATAATGGTATCTTGTTGCTCCCGACGCTCTCCTTCCCATGTATACGCCAGCTCTGGGAATTCTTCCATGAGCTGAGGTAGAAAATTGGCATCCAGATCATTGATGATCTCGGTTGTATTCCCTTTGGCTATGTCAACATCTGCTGTGACATTGATAGCGCGCTTTCGATCGACGCGCTGGATGGTGGAGTAGCCTCGACCCCATTCCACATCGGCAACTTCCTCGTAAGGTATCTCCTTACCATCAGGCAGGCGAATCCTCATGGTTTCCAGATTACCAATTGAGCGTCGCTGCGCTTCCGGGTAACGCACCATGACCCTGACCTCATCGCGACCACGCTGGATACGTTGCGCCTCCTCTCCGTAAAAAGCCTGACGCACCTGCATGCCAAGATCTGATTGGGTAAGCCCTAAATTCTCGGCATCAGGCTTGATCTCCATCTTGATCTCGCGCTTACCTTCCCGGAACGAATCAGAAATATCCTGAATCCCGGGGTAGGTGGTCAAATGCTCCTTCAATCGAGCAGCCGCCTCCCTCAGACGATCAAAATCGCGCCCGGTAAATTGAACATTGACGGGTTCACCTGAGGAAAAAATGGATGCGGTAAAAGTCAACTCCTCCACCCCTGGAATATGGGGCGTGTTGGTGCGCCACATGTTGGCAAGATCGTTGCTACTGAAACCTTCTCGTAACTCCGAGGCCGTCAACTCGACATGCACTTCACCCAGGTGAGGACTTGAAATATCTGGGATAAACTTGCCAGCTCCTTCTTGCTGCATTTTGCTGTATGGCTGTATTCCAACGGAGGCAAGTACATGTCGGAAAACGCTCCCCTCTTCTTCAGTTCTATCCTGATCGATTGCCTTCCGCATTTGAAGGACACTGCCCTCAAGTTTGTTGATCGCATCTCGAGTAACGGAAGCAGGTGTCCCCTGTGGAAGCGTCAAAATGGCCGCCACATTGTCACCTTCAACCGGGGGAAAAAATTGAAATTTGACCCATCCACCCAGCATTAAACCAACAGTGATAAAAAATATACCCACAGCGACACAAATCGAGAGGTAGCGCAATGCCAGAGCCCTCTCAAGGAAAGGGGCGTAATACCGATGAATAAAACTGTCCATCCTTGCTGCGAAAGCAGTTTGCAGGCGATGCCAAAGCATCAGCAGGCTCCATCGATTGTTTTTGCTTACACCTTCATCCGAAACTTTGCCCCGGTGACTCAGGTGACATGGTAGTACCAGTAGTGATTCGATCAACGAGAAGAGGAGCGTCGGGATGACAACCATCGGTATACCCCTCATTATTTTCCCGGTATTTCCCGACACCATGAGCAATGGCAAAAAGGCTGCCACAGTGGTAAGCACAGCAAAAATAACCGGCTTACTGACCTCCTGCGCACCCAGGATCGAAGCCTCCAGGGCATGTTCGTTTTTTTCCTGGTGCGCATGGATGTTTTCACTGACCACAATCGCATCATCGACAACAATGCCAAGGACCAATATGAATGCGAAGAGAGAGAGAAGGTTAATGCTCACATCCATAATCGGCATCACCCATAAAGTCCCCAAAAATGAGACAAATAATCCAAAACTAACCCAGCCAGCCAAGCCTAGTCGCAAAAACAGCGCCAGCGTGATAAAAACCAGGGTCAGTCCGTACAAGCCATTTTTAACCAGCAGGTCCTGACGGCTTCGAAGGTAGGAAGCATCATCCTGCCAGGTGGTCATCAGAACACCGGGAGGTAAAAGCTTTTTGTTTGCCGCCACGTATTCTTGCACTCGTGCCGATATTTCCAGAGCATTCTGATCTCCCACACGGTAGACCTGCACCATCGCAGAGGGCATGCCGTCAAAAGTCGCCTCCTGATCGGTTTCCATGAATCCATCAACCACATTCGCTAGATCCCTCAGCAATAAACGCGTGCCATCAGGCCTGGTGAGAAGCACTATTTTCTCAAAATCCGCTCCTCGGTAGGATTGCCCTTTGGTTCTCAACAGGATTTCGCCACCGTTTGTTTTGACAACTCCCCCAGGCATATCCAGTGAGGAAAGCCGAACCGCATCCGCCACCATGCCAAAGCTGATCCCGTATTTTAGCAGGGAATTTTCAGAGACTTCGATTGCAATTTCGTAGGGACGCACATTGGCTAGTTTCACCTGTGTGATGCCGGGAATGGCAGCAAGATCATCACGCACACGCTCCCCGATTCGCTTCAAGGTAAACTCATCAAGATCACCAGCAATGGCGACATTAATGACCTGTTTTTCGACAAACACTTCTTCAATCAAAGGCTTTTCTGCTAGTTCAGGAAAAGTATCAATGGCGTCGACTGCAGCCTTGATTTCATCCAAAGCCTCCGACATGTCCGTCCCTGGCAGCAGTTCTGCCATGACTGTCCCCAAGCCTTCAGCGGCGGTAGAAGTGATCTTCTTGATGCCCTCGATGCTTTCAATTGACTCTTCAACCTTGATGCAGACACCCTCCTCCACCTCAGCGGGAGCAGCCCCTAAATATTCGACCTTCACCGAAATCATGTCGGTGCTCACCGTTGGAAACACTTCACGCTTGGCCGAACTCAGCCCAGTGAAGCCAGCGACAACGATGCCTATGACAAGGAGGTTGGCAGCAACGCTGTTGCGGGCAAACCAATGAATGATTCCGTTCATGGCTGCTCCTCATTCATGGGTTCAAGGGGTTTGACCT
>JBDQII010000339.1:0-5665 GCA_040264395.1 Verrucomicrobiota bacterium | reverse complement strand
CGCCCACCATCCCTGACACCTGAAAGAAGGTCGCAATGAACATGATGATCCAACACCAGACCAGCCATGACCCTTCCGCCCTTAGATTCAGCCATCGCCATATCAATGAAAACCTGGGCCCCGGCACCGCATCCATGGCTTGAAGAGTCGTTTTCCCGTGGGTCAAGGCATACCTGCCGAGTTCAACTTGTAAAAACACCTTCACAATGCAGCCGAGAATGATGAACCATAAAAGGATGAAGCCAACATCTGCCCCAACTTTGGTTGTGACAATCAGTTCTCCTGAACCGACGATGTTTGCTGAAATGATCAGACCGGGGCCCAGTTGTTTTGCGATCCCTTTCCAGTCTTTCGGAGCTTCTTGATATGTGGTTTCGTTCATGTAAGATTTCTAATGATCTATTAAATGCGCTCAGCGCAATTGATTCACAGTGTAACAAACCATGGGATTAATGATGGGGAACCCATCAGATGAAAACAAGTTGACCAGATCTATTTGATATACCTTTCCTGCTTCAACCTGATCGAGTTTCAGAGAAACCGTAAACTTGTCTTCGGAAAGATTCACTCGTTTTGAAAAATGGACTTTCCTGTCTAGTTGAGGACTTCCGTAATTGTGTCCATAGCTGTAGCGATAACTCTGGATCTTATACCGATCGGGATCATTGGCTGCATTCGCATCGAGTGGTTTAGTAAATGTAAGATCAAACCCACGTGACGTTAAACTCATTTGGCGAACCTCAAGAGGTGTGATGCCGGTCCAGACAATGCGCTGTAACCCTTCAGCAGGAGCCCCCCATCCACGGTAGGTTTGCCCCACATAAAGAGCATTTCCCTCGGGACTGAAAGTCAACCGATTGTTACCACCACGTAATCCAGAATTTTCGATCAGAAAAGCACATGCACCTTGATAAACGCCTCTTACTTTCTCTGGCATCACACGAATGATACGTTGTCCAGCAATGTCTCCCACCATCATTTGACCTTTAAACGGACCAAACTTACCATTGGTTGCGTCAAATACTGGTTCGGAAGGAGAGTTGCATACCAATCCATGGGGTAGTTGAATAGCCGCAGGTGTTCTTAACTGGTTTAATCGATCCACCCCAAATTCCAATGGATCCCCATTTTTTTGTAAAAAAGATGCATCCCAAACCAAGCTGGACGGATGTCCGTAAAAACGACCTTTCTCAACATGATAAATGGGAGATGTCCCACGCCAATCCCCCTGATTATCGGTAACCCAAAGGTCCCCTGAAGGACTCATCCCGATACCATTGTTCGCTCGAAAACCACTCGCCCAGGGAATGATGCTGCCATCAGAAGTCACTTTCACCACCCAACCTTTGTATTTTACTGCAGAATAATTTCGCCCGCGACGCCCCGTTCTGGAGAATTCGCCTCGCACGTAATCAAAGGTGGGACCATTGTGAGACGCTGTCCCAATAGCGACGAACCAATTACCTTCGCCATCAGGAATCGGTCCGGCATTGGTCTCATGATAGTTCCCGCTGACCCCCCACTCCGTACTGACCGCTTCAAACAAGTCCGCTGTACCGTCCCGATCCGTGTCAACAATCCGCGTCAACTCGCTCATCTGGGGAATCAGGAATTGATGATCCGTTTCCACAAGAATCCCCATTGGGTTATGCAAACTATGATCTGTAAATGTCCGCCATTGAAATTGATTGGGATCCTGATGAGGTTTACCAATCAGGATCCCTGACCTTCGTGTCAATACGATGAGTTCTCCTTTGCTATTGAATTTCAATCCGCCAATCTCAGGAGCCACCCCGACAGGCAAGGGGATTTCCTGCACCTCATAATACTCGGGTGGCATTTCAACGGTTTGACTAACATAAGGCAACACAAGGGCGATACCTGCTAAAGCCTGACTAAAAATGCTGAGAACTTTTTGAATTTCCATGGAGTCTTTTTCCCTAGATTGTGCAACTCATGTTCAATCGTAACGCAGGACCAATTGAAATTTTCTGGCTTCCTCTGCGGTGAGGATTAATTCGTTGCCCTCCCAATGTCCGACGGATGATTCCACGCTAGGATGTATCGCTGGATCCAAGCCGAATCTTATCAGCGAGTCGCTCTGCATATTCTTGATGGAGTAATCGAATTGTACCGCCTTATTCCCGGATGGAGTGACACGTTCATGTACGGTATAAGGTCCGAATGTATAGATGAATTCTGGGGTCCCGTTGAACAACTTATACCCTCGATATCGAGGTTCAGGAGGGATTGTACCTTGATGGAAATTCGCGGTCAGGGGATGTGTTCCTTGAGTCTTGAATTGAATTTCCCCGATTAAACGAGAAACGTAATCAAATCCTTTGCGACTTCCACCCGCTCCCTTTCCCCAATAATGGCTCATGTCCAGAAAACCTCCATTCCATGCATACATCAATCGACATTCAACCGTGTCCCAGCATATGGATAAAGGCTCACCAAAGTGAACCCCGATGGCAGCAGGCAGTCCCTGGTCTGTCAGGACAGTTCCAGGAACGTCTTTGCCCTGCCCGGGATTGTAATTGGCAGCGGCATATCCGCGGTCATGATTGCCGAGCACTTGAGGGTCGAGGTCAGGTTCAGGCATGAAGGTGCGGATGATATAGGGTTTTTCCCGCGTTCCCTCAGGAAATGGCTGAACTTTGGATCTGCCTAACGCGTCCAAGGCAATTCGTCTTGAACTTGTTTCAGTCAAGGGAGCGGACACCTTCTCAGACTTGCCCACCACTTTCATCACACCTCGCATGAGATTCGAGTGCCCAGGAAAGGTGCAGACATATGGGTAATCTCCAGTTTTTTCGGGAACTCTGAATTGAATCGAAATGCTTTTGCCGGGTTGAACCAACGTTATGCGTTGCAGAATGTCTGGTGTTTGAGGGATGAAATCTTTACTCAATCCGCTGCCCCCCAAAGCGACGGCAGCATTAATTACATCTTGCAGTTTCCCTGATTGAACAAGCAACCAGTTGTGAGGGATTAAACCATTGTTGTCCAATGTGAGCTCAATGAATTCTCCGACGGCAGCTTCAAATTCCGTTACATTGTATCTCAGCCCACCCGGAATCACCCCAATCTCAATCTGCCGTGGTGACATTTGTGCATTTGCGGGAGGTAAATGTCCACACATCACAAACATTGCTACACCCGTCCGGAACCACCAATGGAGCAATCTATGAGCACAAAAATTCTTCATATGGAATGGCGCGAACCTTAAGGACATGTCCGTTTGAGTTCAACCTTGGAATCTGAATGTTTCATTCCAATTCCCCATCAGACTAAATAAAGACACCGAATCCGTTTGTTATTTGAACAGTGTATAAAATTTTCATAACTGTTGATTCTTGATCATGCCAGCCTTTTAACTTTGTGATCACACATCAAGTTAAATTTTCCTTAGTTGTTGCACATGTTTGATTTACGGCCTTTGAGAACCCCTACAAAAACAGCTTGGCATGCCTTATGCTTTTGTGGGTTTGTCTCTTACGGACATTTGATCATCACAAAAACATAAAATATGAAAAAAATTGAAGCCATCATCAAACCCTTCAAGTTGGAAGAGGTTAAAGAGTCTCTGAATGAGGTGGGGGTAGACGGCATGACCGTGACCGAAGTCAAAGGATTCGGTCGTCAAAAAGGCCATACGGAAATCTACAGGGGCAGTGAGTATACAGTTGATTTCTTACCGAAGATACAGATCCAGATTGCTGTCAGCGATGAGCGATGCGAAGCCGCAGCAGCCGCGATTGTCAAGTCGGCCAAAACCGGAAAAATAGGAGACGGGAAAGTGTTCGTCTATCCCATCGAGCAAGCCACTCGCATTCGCACAGAGGAAATAGGTGATGAAGCACTCTGATCCCTTCATCAGCAAACACTCAGAAACTCAGATACTTGAAACCCTGTTAATTTTATTATGACCAAAAAAATCACACTCCTTACATTACTACTCACATTCATGAGTTTTGTAACCATGGAAATCAACGGCGCAGAGGAAGCCATCGCTGTTGCCGAAACTGCTGTTGAGGAAACCGCAGAAGAAGCACCGGCTTTTACAACCGTTGAAGAATTCCAGTCGATGCCAGTAGCTTATCCTAAGTTCATGGTCGATAATCTGTGGATCCTTCTGTCCGCAGCTCTGGTTTTTATCATGCATTTAGGTTTTGCTACTCTGGAAAGCGGGCTCACACGCCAGAAGAACACAGTAAATATTTTGTTCAAAAATGTTTTCATCATTTCGATGGGTGTCCTCTCTTACGCCATGTGGGGGTTCATATCCATGTATCCGGGAGATGCCTGGACCATAACAGGATTCTTGGCAATGGGTAGTCCGATACCAAACGGCTTTGCCGAGGGAGCAGATTCCGTCGCCAACTTAACCAATCAATACGCTGATTATACTTACTGGTCTGATTTCATCTTTCAGGCCATGTTTGCAGCAACAGCTGCTACAATCGTATCCGGTGCTGTTGCTGAGCGCATCAAGTTGGGAAGCTTCATGATTGGAGCAACTGTTTTAGTCATGATAGGGTATCCTATAACCGGGTCATGGCACTGGGGCGGCGGATGGTTGTCAGAAATGGGATTCGCTGATTTCGCCGGCTCAACATTAGTACACGCTTTTGGCGGATTTGCTGCCCTGGCGGCTGTGATGTTGTTGGGATCTCGACGCGGTAAATATGTCAACGGTCAGATCAAGCCCATCCTCGGCCACAGTATGCCACTCGCTACCATAGGGGTCTTCATGCTCTTTCTCGGTTGGTTTGGATTTAACGGCGGATCTGTGTTGAGTGCAGATCCTGCGGGTGTTTCACTTGTATTTGTAACCACAGCTATGGCTGGTTGTGCAGGCGGTTTGGCTGCAGCACTTTTCTCGTGGGTGTTCCTCAAAAAACCTGACCTTTCCATGGCTTTGAATGGCCTGCTTGCAGGATTGGTCGGCATCACTGCCGGAGCAGATGTGATACCACCCTGGGCAGCTGTAATCACTGGAGCCATTGCAGGCGTTCTTGTTGTTCTTTCTGTTGTTTTCTTTGACAAAATCAAGATTGACGACCCAGTAGGAGCGATATCCGTACACGGAGTGTGCGGCATCTGGGGAACGCTCGCTGTCGGCATTTTCGGAGGCGCAAGTTTTGTCACCCAGTTAATCGGCACAGCAGCCATATCCGCTTTTGCCTTTATTTTCACCCTCATTGTTTTTGGTATATTGAAAGTAGTCGTTGGGTTGCGAGTAACTGAAGAGGAAGAGGAAGAAGGCTTGGACGTCGGAGAACACGGTATATCCGGTTATCCAAACTTTCAGCCCGCTGTAGATTATTGATCTACCATCGGAATCCTGCTGGATAAGAAAATGGCACACCACCCAATCCTTCGGGATTGGGTGGTCTTTTATTTTAGCCAAGTGATCCTACATTTTTACCATTGCCTTTTTGAAAATTTACTCAAAAGTCTTTTGCGTTATGCGAACACCAACCATCTATCCACTGATCAAGATTTTCAGCCTCGCCGCAGTCATGGTCGCAGGCACATTCAGCGTGCAATCCGAAGTCGAAGCAGCCGATCGGCATGCGCCTGTCAAAGTCATGAGTTTTAATATCCGTTACGGAGCCGCCAATGATGGAGAAAACAGCTGGAAACACAGGGACTACCT
>JBDQII010000338.1:0-5666 GCA_040264395.1 Verrucomicrobiota bacterium | reverse complement strand
ATTCAGCACCATCATGCACAGCAGGAGGCAGCCGCACCCGGCATGCGCACAGCTCTTAACTTACCCGGAACCACGCTGAGAAAAGAACACACGTTTACAAATACATCCGTGGGGCGTGGACAGGTTGTCACCATTGACGGTTTGGGACAGAACACGACTTGTCTGGATGCCATCATGGAGCGCACCTCACGTTTCGACAAACCCGGTAATCCAATCAACGGTTTCATCAAGAGCGGCACTCGCATCCGAGTGCATATCGGATCAGACAACATTCCAGGCAGGATTCATTTTTCAAATCATGAACCCATGCCTCCTGGAACCCGAGCAGCTGTCCGCATCCGACTCGAGCGCCCCATGTTTGCGGTAGAGGGAGATCGATTCGTACTTCGCGATTGGTCACAGCAAGGAACCCTGGGAGGAGGCCGTATTTGGGATGCGGACAGCTCCCATCGAAAACTGAGTCAATTGGAGCAACAAGCATACCTGAACTATTTGTCCGCAAGCTCAGGAGATGCTCACGACTACCTGAGAGCACGACTCGCAAGAGATCATGGCATTCAACTGGACACATTCGCTGCAAAGGGACAATGGACGGCCAAGCAATTAGCCAGAGAAGCGGCCAAGCTAGTCAAAGCAAAACAGGCCATCAAGCGAAGTGACTGGCTTTTGGATACCCAATGGTGGAACACCAACCTCACCGTCATGGCCGACCAGGTCATCCTTTTTCATCACACACATCCCGACAAACCGGGGATTCCGTTGGAAACACTGCGCAGAGATTTTGGTATATTGCTTCCTTCACTGGATCTGTTACCCATGGTACTGAGTGAACTTGGAAAAGAACACGCGATTGAACAAGCAGGAGAATGCCTCTGCCATCAGAGCCACAGTGTGACTCTGCCCGATCGGCTGGCACCTCTCGCTGATCAGATCCTGAAGGAACTCTCCCAGACACCCAACGAACCTCCAGCCCGAAAACACTACGATACATCTCAAGATGCAGGAGACGCCATTCGATGCCTCATCAGGATGAACAAAGTCGTTGAAATCGGGACGGACCTTCTCGTCCTTCAATCGGTGCACGAGGACTATCTTCGCAAAATTGAAAACCACCTGACCACTCAAGGCCCTTCCACCGTGAGTTCACTGCGCCAGGTTCTGGAAATCCCTCGACGCATCGCAATCCCTCTGCTGGAAAAGCTCGATAAAGAAGGTCAAACCATACGCGAAGGAGATCTCAGAAAGTGGAAAGCAAATTAAATCTCACGTCTCGAGCGCAATGAAGTTACTTGAAAGAATGCATGAGGAAATCTTTTGTTCATTGCCCGTAGAAAGGATAAGTCTCCTCGAGTCTGACAGGGACAAGACGGATGGCTTGCCCCCCTTGAGCAGTCATTGACGTCTTAAAGACGGTTCTCGAATCCACACGGTAACGATCAATCCTCACGTGTGTTCTCGTTTTGACCGATGGGTCATCGGAATAAATATGAGCAACATAGGTTTTGCCCTCGGGTAGAAAATGAAACGGCACGGACAAGGTCCGCGGCTTTCCGCTGTTCATGCAACCGACAAACCAATCTTCACCACTCCGTCGAGCCAAAACCGCATAGTCACCAATCGCGCCATGCATGACCTTGGTATCATCCCAAACAGTCGGTACATGATCATAAAATTCCAGTTCCGGCTCATTACCAACCACCCCCTTCTGCCCCCCGGCACCGCCTTTGCGTCGAGGCGATCCAGGAGGCCTGTCATACCAGTAAATAAACTGCCAGGGACTGTAGAAACAAACGGCCTTGGCCAGCTGATAGGCATGTGAAGCGTTTCGAGTCACTCGATCGTCATAATAGCAAAGGGTGTTGTCCCCTGCTCCAGCCAGCATGCGTGTAAACAGTATGGTCAAGGTTTGTTCATTCGAGGGCGCGGTTTCATCACCACCAATGCCTTCCTGAGTCATGAAATTCGGATAGGTGCGGCTGTATCCGGTGGGTCGATATTCGTCATGCACGTCCACCATTAAGTGGTGATCTGCAGCTTTCCGGATCGCTTCGTGCAACCAGGCGGTCGCCTTCTGGGTTCCGACGCTCACAAAACCATACTTCAATCCCTTGATACCCCAATCTCGATACAAAGGTAAGAGCTCGTCGAGCTGTCGTTCCAGGGCCCTGCGGTTGACATATAATAAAACACCGATGTCACGTTCCCTGGCATAACGAATCACTTCCGGTAGGTCCAGTGGCCCTGGTGAACGCGCAGGATCCAAAGTCACTGTCCGCGCATCGGAAGCTTCACTGTTTTCCGGTCCATACCACCCAGCATCAAACTCCACATATTGGAGTTGATGCTCCACGGCGAAATCCACGCAGGCCTTGCCTCCCTGCGTGGTCAAGGTTACCTCTCGGATGACTTTACCGGGGCGAATCCAGGAACAGTCCTCAATCGCGTTCGGAGTATTGAGGTTCAAGATCAAATCATTGTTCTCCAGCAATTCACCCGGACTTTGCCCCAGCAGGATCACACGCCAGGGGCTGACAGCCGGCAGAGAAACGACCACATCGCCACTCAAGTCACTGACGATGGCATGTGAGCGCGTTTCATGTTGACGTAATTTCATCCGTGCATAATCAACCAAACCCGCTTCAGCAATGGCGATGTAACGACCCTCTTCCGCCTTCAAGGTCAATGGCCGTTCCACACCACGCCCCATGGTGTCTATCGTTTTCAAGACATACTTGCCTTGAGCTGAGTAGACGCACCAGGCAGCGTGATTATCTTCAAACGCAAATTCCGTCAGCTCTTCGTCAATGTGAATGGCTCCGCTGGTGCCCTGTCGGGGGAGTCGATAACAAAAAGCGACACCCTGATCGTAGCACCGGAAGATGCATTCGAGAATAACGCCATCAGCATCCCTGCGAGAAAGCGACACTTTCAACTGATTGTAGTGATCCTGCACCTGACTACGCTCACCATAAACCGGCTTCCAAAGAGCGTTGTGTTCAGTGAACTGAGTGGATTGAACACTTAGATCGTGAGTCAACGCATCGGCACCTGCAAACGCCAGCCCAAGACGAGAGGGTTTCACAATGCGTTCACCTCGGTAGGACACTTCATAAACAGGACAATGATCCAGATCCCCCAACGATCTGAGTTCGAAGTTCAATGAAATATTGCCATTCGGCGATGACAGGGAGGCGCCGGAGAGTTCGACTGCAAACCAACCGGGCAGGCAACAAAGTAAATAAAGCAGTGTTCTCATTTTATTTGTTTTTTGAAGAGTAACTACAATCACTTTTCCTTCAACAGACATTTAAGTTTTCAGCAGCAAGAACACTCGTGCTAAAAACTGCCTTGAGATCAAAGGCTGGAGCGAAACCAGATCTCCAACCAGAAGGCTACGCAAAGAAATGCACCCTTCAATGGGATATCACCTTTTGCTTAACCTAAAAAGCAACCACTCATTGAGGGATCTGATAAAAAAACACCTGCAATCATCCAGGGATGATAACAGGTGCTTTTTGAAAAAATTCGAGATACTTTATTTAGTTACTGCCCCTCATCTCCGCCTTCCACGCATCCGGCTTTTCGGAGATGTCACTGTCGTCTTCATAGTGCCTTTGCAATTCAGATAATTGATTTTTCAGATCGAAGCTCAATTGAGCATACTCGTTTCTACCATATATATTGGTCAATTCATCTGGATCAGTTTCCAGATCATAGAGTTCCCATTCCTCACCGAATTGATAAAAGTGCATTAATTTGTAGCGCTCGGTCCTTATGCCATAATGACGCGGCACCATGTGCACGCTTGGATACTCGTAGTAATGGTAGTAGATGCTCTTGCGCCAGTTCGCTGGAGTTTTTCCCTGCAGCAGCGGAACGAGTGAGGCGCCCTGCATATCATCGGGGATGGTAGCTCCGGCCATATCAAGGAAGGTCTGACCGTAATCCAGGTTCTGAATCATCATGGTATTCCGCGAACCGGCCTGAGTCACTCCCGGCCAATACGCAATGAAAGGCATCTTCAGCGATTCCTCATACATCCAGCGCTTGTCGTACCATCCGTGATCTCCGATGTAAAACCCCTGATCGGAGCTGTAGATCACGATTGTGTTTTCGTCCAGTTCAAGCTCCTTCAACGTATCTCTAAGACGCCCGATACTTTCATCGACCCCCTTGATACAGCGAAGGTAGTTTTTTGCATAGCGCTGGAATTTCCAGCGTACGAGATCCTTGCCTTCGAGGTCTGCCTCATGAAAAGCAGCATCCTTCGGACCGTAAGCGGCTCTCCATTGACGAAGCTGTTCAGGAGACATGCGCTTCATGTTGTGCCAAGCGGAGCGATCCTGCCGTTTCTGCGACGGGGGTTGATTGAACTCAGGGGTCAGGTCTACAAACAGGTCATAATTGAGATCCATGTGCCGATCGATTTCCAGTTCCTGAAAACGTGCTGGAGGCGCGTTATCCTCGTATCGATCAAAGAGCGTTGCAGGCTCTGGAATGTTCACGTCGTCATACAAATTCAAATGACGCAGAGCAGGCATCCAGTTTCTGTGGGGGGCCTTGTGCTGAACCATCATTACGAACGGACGATCGGCATCACGCTTTTCCTTGAGCCAATCAACGGCAAGATCGGTGACAACGTCAGTGCAATATCCATCAACACGGCGACGTCCGTTTGGAAAAATCATATCAGGATTATAGTAAAGCCCTTGCCCTGGAAGCACAGCCCAGTCATCGAATCCTTGAGGACGCCCCTTGAGGTGACTCTTGCCGTAAAGAGCAGTTTGATAGCCAGATCCGCGGAGGATCTTGGGGAAAATCTGCTGATTCCAGTCGAAGCTGTTCCCATTGTTCATGAATCCGTTCTTGTGACTGTGTTTGCCTGACAGAATCACGGCTCGACTCGGACCACAGATGGAATTGGAACAAAAGCTGTTTTCAAAAAGCATCCCTTGAGATGCAAGCTGATCGATATTTGGTGTGGGGTTGACTGATTTCAACCAACCATTGTAGGCACCAATGGCATGAGGGGCATGATCATCGGTGAATACGAAAAGTATGTTGGGACGCTTGTCCTGAGCCTGTGAAAGGCAGGTAAACAATGTCAAAAACAGAAGTGTGTACGCGTTTTTATTTTTCATGGTCTTAAGGAGGTGGAATTATTACCAATCACAGCAAGAAAAGCGATTACAACTTTTTGAGGAGTACATTGCATTTTGATTGCCTGGTATGATACCGATTTGATGATGATTTTTCTGGGTGTTTCCACTATCGAGGTTTTTGGCAACCATAGGGAAACTGTCCTGTCCGAGCGCAGCTTCACCTCGCCTGACTGTATCTCGATAGATTATTTTTCCAAAAAAGGTAATTCATAGATCAGCTCACTGAGGGCCAGGCATCTGAAAGCCATCTGGCACCCGTAAAAGGTCTGAAGGAGCATATGGACAGCAATCAAGCCATCTGGGCAAGCTCTTCTTCCATTTCGACAATTTCCCGAATCTGCACCAGGAACCAGGGATCGATCATCGTGAGCTTGTGGATCTCTTCCATGGTAAAACCTGCTCGATAAGCATGACGGATGAAGAAGATACGTTCCGCGTTAGGGACGCTCAGCTTCTGCGTAATGACCTCACGCGGCAGGATATCCAGATCTCCATACGTGTTTT
>JBDQII010000337.1:0-5677 GCA_040264395.1 Verrucomicrobiota bacterium | reverse complement strand
TGGAAAAAGTCCCATACAGCCCCACACTCTGTTCCTGAGGAATGAAATTGGATTGCCCCGCGGGGCAATCCAATTTCATTCCTCAGGAACAGAGTGTGGGGCTGTATGGGACTTTTTCCATCAACAGTTCTGGCCGCTGGACTTACCTTTCCAAAAACAGCCACCACGATCTCCTGGTGGGCTCGAGTGTCAAAGATACGTTTACTGTGGAATCAAAAGATCTTACTCAGCGCGAGGTCAGTATCACCATCAATGGCACAAAAAATTCTGAACCAAAATACCTCAATGGCATGGCTTACTACGAAGTGCCGAGCGATGGAAAACTTTTGCTCTGGGATAATATTCTAGAAGATGGGCCTCATTTTACATCGCTGGATGGGTGGAACTATCATAACGCAAATGTTCAGCAACTTTTCAAACTGGAGAAAGGGCGGCGCTACAGTTTCAAAATGGAAGGAGTGACCTTGGCAAACCCCAAACTTCAACTGATGGAGGCGATTGATACCACAAAAACCTATTCTGTTTTTCAGCAACCAAGCAAGGGTAACGTGACAATCAACCCTCACACTGGTTCTTGGGTCTACACGGCAAAAGAAGATGCTGTTGGTGATGATGACTCTGTGATTCAAATCAAGGTCGAATCAGTAGGCGAGAGCGATCAGGTCATCGAAATCGATGGTGTCAATCTAACTAGTAATCGACGTAATAAACGCATGGCCGGAGGAAATTTTGGTCGATGGATTGCCGGAAATGATGCAGGAGATTTCATGGGGTCTGATGCCGAAATTGTTTTTACCCCCAGCGAATCTGGCTATTATTTGTTAGCCTGTATTGGAAAGGAAGGTTCTCAGACCTTCGGCGTCGGTAGCTTCAAACTGACGGTAACCGAGGTGAGCAGTGACAATCCCTTCGGAGGGGATCGGGACAATCTCATGAACGTGGAGGCAGAGGGTGATCTGGTTAAACCTTTGTCATTGCGGGAGGACCATGAAAGCAAGATACTTGCTGAAGGTGAAGTTGATCCGGAGACCAAGGATTTCAAGATTGTAGATGGAAATACTTTTAAAAACTTCACAGGACAATTGCAGCAGCACGGGGATATCGATTACGTCCAAATTGCGCTCGAGATTGAAAAGTGGTATTCCTTTGAGGTGGGAGGGGATCTGACGGATCCAAGGATCGAGCTTTTTGACAAGAATTTGGGCTGGGTGGTCAATAGCTCTGGGGATGGGGGCAAGGGACTCAATGGGGTCGTTAAATACAAGCCTTCAAAGACAGGTGTTTACTATCTAAAAATACAATCTGATGCACCTACTGATTGGCCAGAGAGCGTTTCCATGGGTAAGGGGACTTATGTGGTCGAAGTAACTGGTGGAGCGATTGGCCCATATGGACATTGGCTCTCCAGCCAAGGTGTCCCTGCACTTTTCAGTAACCTTCCAGTCGACGACGTAGCCAGTGGAACAGAGACGAGCAGTTCCGCACTTATATCCGACCGGTTCAGCGGAATCATTGATAAGGACGGGGACCGTGATTGGTTTCGATACACGCTGGAAAAAAGTAAGATTTACCGATGGAATCTAGATTCCGCTGAACCGGTCGAAAATACCTGGAAGTCATTAGTCAAACCTTCCATTGTGCTGAGAGACAGTCAGGGAAACAAACTGGACGAGGATGCGGTCACACATCGTAATGGTGATGGTACCTTGGTTACACATTCGACCATCGTTTTTACCACTGAATACACGGGTGATTATTTCATAGAGGTATACAGTAACGAAGATATCGTTGATATTGCTGATCTAGCCACGGGCACATTCAATCTTCATGCCATTGAACTTACCGATGATCATGGTGGGTCCATCAACTACGCCAATGATGGGTTTAATGGTTGGCCAAATTATATCCCTGAAACATACAACTTTGCCGAGGCGGGTTATTTGCAGGCGGGGGAAAGGGCAAGTGGTCATTTTTACTCTTCAGGCGACCATGACTTTTTCGGAGTCGACCTGCTTGCTCAAAACTCATATACCTTCGACATTTTTTCTGGAAGTGCCCATTCCAAGCCCGATCCCTACGCGATGATCACTCTTTATGATGATGAAGGGCTCCTGTTTGATAAAAATCTCGGATACAACGGCAAAGGCCATGGCTTTGAGAATATTACGCCTGAAACAGATGGTTATTATTTCATCAAGGCCAGCAGCGATTATGACTTTCCAGGGCTGATGGACTATACGATCACATCTTCGTATTTTGCAGATGATTATCCAACGGATCGATTTACCTTAGGCTTGTTAAAAGAAGGCACCACGGTATCCGGTAACATAGAGGCTGAGGGAGATAAGGACTGGATTCGGATCGACCTTACAGCAGGCAAGCGCTACATTCTAACTCTAGGCAACTCCCCACACGGTACATGGCTCAAATTAAAGGGGCCGCGTGAGAACTCAAACCTTTACATTCAGCGCAGACTTGAAGGTTTGGGGACAGCGGAATCTAAGTATGCTCCTGATATTGGCTCTGATGTGACCGGGGCCTATCCACTGCCACTTTTTGATGATGATCGTGTTACTCATATGAAAGGGCTTATCTCACACGATGACACGGATTGGATTGCCGCGGACTTGAAAGAAGGGATGGTATATCAGATATACCTTATTGGTCGTGGGGACAATATGAACGGTCCTATGGCCGATCCAGCTTTTTCTATTTTTGACTCTACAGGTAAAAAAGTAGGTGATGCCAATAACAATGCAGACGCGAGTGAGGCACATGCTGGAACTCCCGGCAGGGATGCTGAGATGCTTTTTACAGCTCCCTCGAGCGGGCTCTACTACATGGAAGTCAAGTCGGAAACCAAAACACCATTGAGAGAGATACAGGCGAGTGCCTCGGCCAAGGATGGTGCCAATAGTATAGAGGTCAAAAAAATATCAGAATTTCTCAAGTCAGGCACCAAGTTGTTTTTTTCCAATGGGGCCACATTTACTCTCACAGCTGATGCCCTTGTTACCGAAGTCAGCCTGACTGGGAAACTTCGCGGGAATCTCGACGGAAGCGAATCGGCATATGCAAGCTGGATTGTATTGGAACAGAGTGCACTTGATGAGGCAACCAAACTGGAGGTCAAGCCCCTTTCACATCCGATTCCCAAAGACACTACCTTGATATTATCTAACGGTTCCACATTTCTGGTGACCGAGAAAGCCAACGCTGATGCAATCGAGCTGAAGGGACTCCTTGCAGGGGCGGCTGAGCAAGGTAATACGGCCTACATCGCAGAGACGGGGAGATACTCCCTGGCTATAGCTGAGTTAACTGTTGATACCGTAGCGCAGCATTATAATAGCGTAGAAAAAGGCAATGTGGCCATAGACTGGACGCCCAGATACACCGCACCCTATTTTATTGAGGTTGGTTGCGATATTGGTTCTATCGGAGCTTACACCTTGTCATTGGCAGAAATGCCGGACTTGTCCAGCCAGGATCTGGTTGGTTCTAGCAAAGAAGATGCGCCTGATCTTGCATTCGGTGTGCAAACCAGGGCTGTCATTGATTATGGTGGGGACCGGGACTGGTACCGTGTCCGCATGATTCCAGGGGAAAGCTATCAGTTTGATTTAGCTGGAGACAGTAACCAGGCCTTCAATCGCCAATCCCCGCTGATTAAAGTGTATGATGCAAGAGGCAAGCCCAAGGGGGGATGGTTGGATAAATGGAGCTACGTCCGCAACTGGGGTAAACCTGGTGGCGCCTACGAAGAAGCTTCTACCAGTCAATATTCCTGGTCTCCACCACACAACAGGTATGAGTATACGAAGGGCTCCAAGATGACGGCCGAGACGTTTTATCTGGAAGTAAGTGCGAATACCCCAGGGAATATCGACTTCTCGATCAAGCACCTTGAGGATGATCAACCTGAAAACATGACGACTCAGGGACTGCTCAAGGTAGGAGGTGTCGTTTCTGGAACCTGGGAAAAAGGTGTGGAGAATGGGGCCAATGATGCGCTCATTCACGGAGTGCATGGAGGTGATGGTGATTGGTATCGTGCGGAGCTTGAGAATGGCGTGACCTACAAGATTGACCTTTCCACTCATTTTTTAAATCGGCCTGGCATCAGGATCTATACGGAGCATGGTATCTATTTTTTCGATAATCAGCGTGATCCCGATAGTTATGACAAATCCCTGTTTATCGAAACCATCAAGGATGGGCATTCGCAGATGACTTTCACAGCCAATCGATCAGGATCTTTTTTCATCAATGCGGTGAATACAAAAACCTGGGGCATTGAAGATGGGGGCAGTGGTAATCACATTTACACATTAAGTCTTCATGCAATTGCTGATGATATCAAAAGTAACATCGATACCGTAACCTCGCTCGATGTTGACAGCAGTGTGAATGCACCATCCTATGGAGGCCAACTTGAACGCAAGAATGACCGGGACTGGTTCAAAATCAAATTAGTAAGAGGAGGCGTTTATCGCTTTGATGTTACTGGGCAATCACTCAAAGATCCATCTCTTCGAATTCGTGACAGCCTCGGCAGGCAATTACTCTACAACGATCAAATCGACGGATGGTGGAACCCCAGCATCACGTATACAGCCAATGAAACGGGTATCTATTTTCTGGATGTATCTGGTCTTGATATTGGCAGCTATGCCGTTTCCAGCAAGGGGCTCTACATTCCCCCGGCAGGTGCAGCTACATTTTTTGGTAAGGAAATTGAGATATCCAATTCGGTGGCTACCGATTATATTAAAAAAGCAGAAAACCACACCATAGGAAACCTGATTGTCGATGCAAAAATTGAATTAGAGGGGGATCGGAAATGGTATAAGGTAAGGCTCGAGCAAACACGTTCTTATGAATTTCATCAATTTGGTGACAACCTTCAAAGTCCTTCCATGTTTCTGAGGGATGAGAATGGTAACCCTGTCTTTCCTTGCGCCAAACGAGATAAAGCAAGATCGACAAAAGAGAAACTCGTATTGACCTACTTGGCGCCATCCACCGGGGATTATTATCTGGATGCCGGTGGGTATTGGTCAAGTATCTACAATCAAGATGGAACAATAGCAGGATCTCCAACAGGTTCGTTTTCAATCCAGACAAAGGATTTAGGTCTTGAAGATGCGAGAGCTCTATCATGGAATAAAAGCTTTCAGGAAGCACTTGGGGATGTACAGGAACTTTCCGTTGGAGCCACGATTTCCGAGGGTAAAGTAACGGATGCTGCAAGCCGCTTCTTGATTAAGACAACGCTTCTCAAAGGAGCGACTTACACATTCAGAATCAATGGGGGATTGATCAACGGCGAAGAGGATCTAGGGGTTAAATCCAGACTCTTCCTTTTTAATGAGGACGGTAATTTTATCACCGATTCAACAGCTGCGAATCTCCGAATCCAGGCTGAACGGTCAGCTCCTTACTACATTGCCGTGGGCGCGACGACCGGTCAAGCGACAGGGTCCGCATTCAAGGAAAGTGGAGTTTACTGCGGCTTTAATCTGAAAATCATTCAGGAAAGAGCTGCTAAAACACTACCGTCGGTCGACTGGTTTGGCAGGCTCAAGCTGCTCTCAGATGAAATACAAACAATGGTTCGCTCCGAAGATGCCGATGGTATTCTGGATCGATCGGAGTTGCTGACTATCCTGAATGC
>JBDQII010000336.1:0-5705 GCA_040264395.1 Verrucomicrobiota bacterium | reverse complement strand
GCCATTCGCCCACAACTTCCCAGATCTTACACAGATAGAATACTGGTTGGGGATCGCCCCATAGACATGCTTTTGAACAGAGAGGAAACCATGCTCTATGTGCTCAATCAGTTTTCAGATTCCATCTCAGTCATTAACCTTCAACAATTCAAGGTCGTGCATGAAATCACTCTGGGGCCTCAGCCGGAACTAACAGACTCGGACAAGGGAGAAAGATTGTTTTTTGACGCAACTCTTTCCCTTCGTGGCTGGTATAGTTGCCATAGCTGTCATACGGAGGGGCACACGACCGGATTGTTGAACGATAGCCTCGGGGACGATCATTTTGGATCCCCCAAACGTATCTTGACGTTGTTGGGAGTGCATTCAACGAGTCCATTCTCGTGGTTGGGAAAGGTGAACAACCTTGAGGATCAAGTAGCAAAGTCGCTTCATAAAACAATGCTGCACCGTGGTTCAATCGATGACAAAGCAAAGTTGATTGCGACCTATCTCAAAACACTGCCCCCCCCTCCATCCATTCATCATGCAAGAGGCAATTTCAATTCAAACTTTTTTGAGGAAGGAAAAGCGATTTTTCGCAAGGAGGGATGTCACAAATGTCACAAGCCACCACATTACACTGTCCCTGATACGTTCAATGTGGGGCTCAGGGACGAAGCGGGCAATGTAGAATTCAATCCGCCGTCTCTGCGAGGCATCAGTCAAAGAGACACTTACCTTCACAACAACGGAGCGTCTTCCATGGAAGAATTACTGTTCGAACAAAAACACCCGGACCCAACCCGAACTCCAATCAATGCAGCAGACCGCAGTGCGCTGATTTATTTCCTGAACAGTCTTTGAAACAATGGTTTGATAAGGAGCACCAAGGATCAGGTTAGGTTGCTGCATCCAACATGGCCTTTGCATGGCGAACAGCTGCCTCACCTCCACTACCAAGCATCCTGGCGATTTCGGCGACCCGGTCTTTTTGATTTAATTCCCTGATTTCTGAGACAGTGCGATCTCCTTCTGAAATTTTCTCAACCATAAAATGGTAAGGCGCAGTTGCAGCCACGGGTGCCAGATGAGTGATACTGATCACCTGCCTGCGCTTGCCTATTTCCTGCATTTTCAAGCCCACCACTGCCCCAGTTTCGCCACCTACATTGGCGTCAACCTCATCAAAGACCAGAACTGGCACACGATCCTGATCTGCAAGCACAGATTTCAAGGCCAACATGACTCGAGCCATTTCACCTGAGGAGGCTATGCGTTTCAATGGACGCATGGGTTCTCCTGGGTTTGGACCGAACTGAAAATCAACCTTGTCCAGGCCCGAGCTATGAAACTTTAATTCCCTACTGGTTTGGTTGACTTTGATACTTGTCAAACTAGCGTCGAAGCGACTCTGTTTAAAGCCGAGATCTCTCAGTTCTTCCACGACCGCCTGATTCAATTCGGGAATAACCTTGGACCTTGCCTTGGTCAGTTTTCTACCGATGCTGGAAAGTTCAGCAACCAACTTTTCAATATCACTGTTCACATGGGCTAGCGTCTCCTCTCTGGATTCCAGGTCACTCAGCTTGTGCTGAGCCTGTTGTGCGAAATCAATGACCTGCCGTAATGATGGTCCGTATTTTCTCTTGAGGGATTGCACCACTGAAATACGCTCCTCCAGCTCATTGAGTAATCCAGCGTCGAGATCGAGACCATCTACGTAATGAGACAAAGCCTGCTCTAATTCAGAAACCATATGCACTGTTTGCTGATGCAACTCGCTGATTTCATTGGAGTGTTGATCGATTGTAGAGAGTGAATCAACAGATCGCCCTATGGACCCCAAGACATCCCAAAGTGATCCATCCTGGGCATTCAATGCCGACAGCGCACTTTGCCCCAATTCCAATAGTTTTGAGGCGTTGAGAGTTCTTTCATACGCTTCTTCCAGTTCATTCTCTGCAGCGGGGTCCAGATGAGCTGATTCGATCTCATGAACCTGATGCCTCAGCAACTCCAACTGTTGAGCGTGCGTTTGATCATCGACAATCAATGAAACTTTATGGTCCTCCAACTGACGCAATTGTTTCAGCAGGTCGGTAAACTCCTCTCGTAATGAATCCAGATGTCCATAGGCATCCAGAATTTGAAGTTGCCGAGAGGCGTCCAATAGCGACTGGTGATCATGAGGACCATGAATATCTACCAAAAGTTCGCCTATCAACTGGAGGGCTTCAAGTGTGGTAGGAGAGCCATTGACAAACTGACGATTGGCACCGCTTGATCTGAGTGATCTCTTCAGGATCAATATGCCATCCTCGCATGATTCGAGTCCAAAATCATCCAGCAGTGGTGTCAGGTCTTTCTCAATGCTTGCTGATTCAAAAACGGCTTCAATCACACATTGACTTGATCCTGCACGGATTAGACTGCGGTCGGCACGTTGACCAAGAATCAAATTCAATGCTCCGATCACGATGGATTTGCCCGCACCGGTTTCGCCGGTGATGATATTGAATCCCGATCGTAACTCCAAGGTAAGATCGGTCACCAATGCAAGATTCTTAATACGTAAAGTCGTGAGCATCGAATAAAAGATGGTGACCAATTTGCCTTCCGTGCTAGGTTTTCGCCAAGCTTAAATGTCGAAGATGGGCAGAGAAATGACAGATAAACAATTGAAGGTCGTGTTTTTAGGGTCCGGCACTTCCCAAGGAGTGCCAATCATAGGCGCGGACTACCCTCCTGAATTCCTTGCCAATCCAAAAAACCATCGCACGCGCCCATCCATCTACGTTGAATCGAGTCAGGCACGCATTCTGGTTGATACAACCCCTGAAATGCGTATTCAGATTCTGAGAGAAAACATCAAACATGTCGATGCTGTCCTGATAACGCATGCTCATGCGGATCATATCATGGGCATGGATGACTGCCGGAGGTTCTGCCAGCAAACCAAAGCTCCACTGCCTGTTTATGCAAACGCTGCAGCAATGGAAGGTATTAAACGTGTGTTTGAATACGCTTTTATTGGCAACCCAATCTCCAAAGGATACTTCCAGCCTGAGCCTCAAATCGTAGACGGGCCATTTTGTATAGGGAATATCGATATTACTCCGGCACCTCTCCCTCATGGAAGAGTCATTTCATGTGGTTATATTTTCTCACTGAACAACCAGCCGCTGCTGGCATACTTGACTGATTGCAAGGAAGTACCCGATTCGATCATAGATCAAATCAAGGGAATACCTGTTGTGATACTCGATGCACTGCGATTTAATCCCCACCCAACACACATGTGCTACGACGAAGCTCTGACTACGGCTCGCCGCATTCAAGCCAGGCAAACCTGGTTCACCCACTTGACTCATGATTACGACCATGATGTACATCAGGCAGAATTACCCGAGGGCGTCGGGTTGGCTTATGATGGTTTGAGACTTGAAATCGCTATTTGAGAAGCACTTACATTCGCATGTCACTAAGACTAACAATTTACAAAGTTAAAGCCTGTTTATTGGGTTCGATCGTATTCCTGAGCCTTTCTGGAGCGCCTGGGGTCAACGCTGAGGTAACCGGCTTGGGGGAGAGCGCCGTTGTTGTCTACAACAACAGCATGCCTGAATCGAAAGAGGTAGCATTGCATTATGCCAAGCTTCGGAAGGTGCCCGAAGATCAGGTAATAGGTTTCCCTTTGGACAAGAAAGAAACTATTTCAAGGGACAAGTTTGAGTCTTCTCTTTACAAACCACTCTACCAGTTTTTCAAGGAGCAGGAATTATTTGAAACAGACTATGAGATAGTTCCAGCAACCCGCAAAAGCCCCGGCAAGATTTACCAAAACCTCATCAAGTCTAAAATCCGGTTCTTGATACTCTGCTACGGCGTGCCAGTCAGGATCCAGGAAGACGAGGCTCTGGAGGAACTCGCGGAAAGGAACATGCGTGTGGAGTTACGCTACAACCGCGCCGCCGTTGACCACGAATTATCATGGCTGGGACGAGACCCCAAGAGAGTCACCTTGGCTGGCCCCATTGAGAACCCATTGTTCGGCACGCAGAATGCCATGGAAATCAAGCCCGAAAATGGAGTCATGATCGTTGCACGACTGGATGGCCCCTCGGCGGCGATTGCTAAAGGATTAGTCGACAAGGCCATGAAAGCTGAGGAAATGGGGATATGGGGTAGAGCTTATTTTGATGCTCGAGGATTAAAAACAGGTCCCTATCTTCAAGGCGACTCCTGGATACGAAACACAGCCCAACTCATGGCAAAGGCAGGTTTTGAAACCATACTCGATGATCAAGCACCCACTTTTGCGGCTGGTGATCCGTTGAGTCACATTGCCTTTTACGCAGGCTGGTATGCAGAACATGTTTCAGGTCCATTCCTGCGTGACAAGGTCGAATTTATGCCAGGCGCGATAGCCTACCACTTACATTCCTACAGCGCCTCGACCCTCCGGACATCCGAAAAGCATTGGGCCGGCCCACTGCTCAACAAAGGAGCAACAGCAACCATGGGATGCGTTTACGAGCCCTACCTTGGGGCTACTCCCGACATTGGAATTTTCTTCGAACGTTTGCTCATGGGGTTTAGCTTTGGTGAAGCTGCCTATGCCTGCCAGAAGGTGCTTTCCTGGCAAACGACAGTGGTTGGGGATCCCCTTTATCATCCTCTCAGCAAACCTGTTGAATTACTCCAAATGGAACTGACTGAGAAAAAAAGTCCTCTCCTAGCTTGGATTCGTATGATTGCGGCTAATCAAGCGCTTCAAAATGGAGCCGAAAAAACAGCGGTTGTTGAAGCGCTTGAAAAAGATGTCCTGTCCCAGACACACCCCGTCCTCTGTGAAAAACTAGGTGATCTGTACTTCAGCCTCAATCGCCCCGAAGATGCCCAGAAATCCTATGAACGCACATTGTTGCTGGACCCAAGCCGAGATCAGCGCAACCGACTGCTAATGGCTCTGGCAGCCCTTGAAAGTCAGGATGGCGAACCAAATAAAGCCCTGGACCACATGGAGCAATTACTGGCGAAGGACTTGGACTACCCAGAAAAAGCCAAACTGCTGGCCACAATGAAATCTCTGGCTGAGCAAACAGGTTTGACGGATCGAGCGGAAGATCTTGCCCGTCGTATGCTGCCCCTTGAAGGCACTCCCTGAAAACAAACCCTGCTGTAAATGCGTATCCTCTGATACATTCCATGATCTGTTGCCTTCAGGGCTATTGTAATGATGTCCGTTGCCTTGGAGTTTTGTTTGTCCACCTTGCAGGTTTTCCTTGGTTGAACCTTTGACAAATCATGCTAAGGAAAATTTTCAAATATATCTCTGAGAAATATCCTTTATACGGCAATTATCCAGCGCTAAGTTATTCATGTATACTCCATGACAGCAATTTATTCTAAATACAGATGTAAGCTTTCCGCATATCGAAGTGTTGTGGGAAAGCTGCGCGTCTGCCTCGGTTGGTTCATCGTCTGTTCTTCCGCAATGCTTGCAGCTGAGAAGGTCGATTTCAGCAGAGATATCAATCCTATTTTATCTGATCGATGCTTTGCCTGCCACGGCCCGGATAGTGAAGCAAGGAAAGCAGATTTACGCTTCGATGTGGAATCGAATCTTTCCAGAGCAGCGGACAGCGGATTTCCCATCATCAAACCCAGCGATGCAGATCACAGTGAATTGTTTCGTAGAATCATGTCGGCAGACCCTGATG
>JBDQII010000335.1:0-5749 GCA_040264395.1 Verrucomicrobiota bacterium | reverse complement strand
TTTGTGGATAGTCTTTGATATGTTCCGCGCTCGTTTTTTGTGCCGCAAAGGGAAACGGGCGCGGACGGACTCCGACAATCTATTTTTTCAGATTCCACGCATAAAGAAAATTATGGCTAAGAAAGCATCAGGAACAAAAAAACAAAAGTACGTCTACAAATTCGGTAATAAAAAAGCCGATGGTAACGGTAAAATGAAGGAGCTCCTAGGGGGCAAAGGAGCCAACTTGGCAGAAATGACCCGTATCGGTTTACCGGTACCTCCGGGGTTCACAATTTCTACCGATGTTTGCACTTATTTCTACGATCACAAACGCAGCTATCCCAAGGAACTTCAAGCACAAATGGAGGACGGCGTTCGTAATATGGAGCGCATTCTCAAGAAAAAATTTGGTGATGAAAATCGCCCGCTTCTGGTAGCTGTCCGATCAGGAGCCCGGGACTCGATGCCCGGAATGATGGATACTATCCTTAACCTCGGTCTTAATGACAAGACTGTGAAGGCACTTGCCAAAGCAAGTGGCAATGAGCGTTTCGCTTGGGATTGCTACCGTCGTTTCATTCAGATGTACGGTGACGTGGTCATGGGTGTTCAAAGCCGTCCAGGTGAAGACCATGAACCATTCGAGAGCGTTATCGAGGAATACAAGGAAGAGCTGTTTCCTGGCGAACCTCATGCCGAAGATACTCGTTTGGACGCTGATCAGGTGAAGGAATTGGTGCGTCGATTCAAGAAATTGGTCAAAGATCGCACCCGCAAATCTTTCCCTTCCGATCCATGGAAACAACTTCAAGGGGCTGTAGGCGCTGTGTTCGGTTCATGGAATAATGATCGCGCTAATGTTTATCGCCGCAAATATGGCATTCCTCACGAATGGGGGACAGCTGTCAATGTTCAGGCCATGGTATTTGGTAACACAGGTGATGATTCTGGGTCAGGTGTGGCATTTACGCGCGATCCAGCCAATGGTGAGAAAGTCTTCTACGGTGAGTTCTTAATCAATGCTCAAGGTGAAGACGTGGTGGCTGGTGTTCGCACACCTGAACCTGTGGCTGATTTGAAGAAAGTCATGCCTAAGGCATACGCTGAACTTGATGCGATTCGTCATACGCTTGAATCTCATTTTACGGACATGCAAGACTTTGAATTCACCATTGAAGAAGGTGAAGTCTACATGCTCCAGACCCGTAACGGTAAACGCACAGGTGTTGCTGCTGTTCATATTGCCTGTGACATGGTGCGTGAGAAATTGATCGATTGGCAAACCGCTGTTCAGCGTGTTCCGGCTGATCAATTGGATCAATTATTGGCACCTATCTTCAACGCCAGGGCGATCAAGAAAGCTAATAAAATTGCTCATGGTCTTCCTGCCGGACCTGGTGCAGCAACCGGTCAAATCTATTTCAATGCCGACCGAGCTGTTGAAGCTGCAAGCAAAGGCGAAAAAGTATTGCTCGTGCGTGTTGAAACATCACCCGAAGATCTTCGGGGCATGATTGCTTCCGAGGGGATTTTGACCGCTCGCGGGGGTGTGAGTTCACATGCTGCCCTGGTTGCTCGTCAGATGGGTAAAGTTTGCGTCTGCGGTGCAGATGACCTTCACATCGATTATCACGACAAGACCATGACGGTTGGTAAGTTGGTTCTCAAGGAAGGTGAGTTTGTTTCCATTGATGGAACTTCAGGTGATATCTATGAAGGCAAAGTAAACACAGCACCTTCAGAAGTCGTTCAAGTTCTCGTTCAAAAGACTCTGAATCCCAAGAAGAGCAAAACCTACAAGGATTTCTCCCAGCTCATGGGATGGTGTAAGAAAGTCACCAAGTTGGGTGTTCGCACCAACGCTGACACACCTGAACAAACTGAGAACGCGGTTGCATTTGGAGCAAGTGGTATCGGCTTGACCCGCACGGAACACATGTTCTTTGAAGGTAACCGAATCGATGCCGTGCGTGAAATGATCTTAGCTGACAAGATCGATGATCGTCAAAAAGCTCTCGATAAGTTGCTCCCTTATCAACGTGAGGATTTTGAAGGTATCTTCAAAGCTCTTAAAGGATTGCCTGCAACTATACGTTTGCTGGATCCACCATTGCATGAATTCCTGCCTCATGACCATGCTGCCCAGTCTCAACTGGCTGACACCTTGGGTGTAAGCATGGACCTGATCAGCAAGCGCGTCCATGAACTCCATGAGTTCAACCCTATGCTGGGTCATCGCGGTTGCCGTCTTGGCGTGGTTTATCCTGAAATCAGTGCGATGCAGGCACGTGCCATTTTTGAGGCTGCTGCGAATGTTCAGAAAAAGAAGAAAATCAAATGCCGCCCTGAAATCATGGTTCCTTTGGTCGGTTTCGCTCGCGAATTGGAGCTTCAGATCGAAGTGATACATCGGGTTGCAGCGGAAGTTTCTAAGGAGAAGAAGGTGAAGTTCAATTATCTTGTTGGAACCATGATCGAAGTGCCTCGTGGTGCGCTGACTGCAGATGAAATTGCAAAACACGCTCAGTTCTTCAGTTTTGGTACGAATGATCTGACCCAAACAACTCTGGGAATGAGTCGTGATGACAGTGGAACCTTTCTTCCTGCTTATCAGGAGGTTGAAATTGTGAAATCCAATCCATTTGCAAGCGTGGATCAAGACGGTGTTGGTCAGTTGATGGAAATTGCAACTGCCAAAGGTCGCTCCACTCGTCCAGAGATCAAACTGGGCATTTGCGGAGAACATGGAGGGGATCCATCCAGTGTGGGCTTCTGCCACAAACTGGGATTGAACTATGTGAGTTGTTCTCCATTTCGTGTTCCTGTTGCTCGATTGGCTGCTGCTCAAGCTGCCTTGGAGGACGCACCCGCGCCCAAGGCTAAAGCTGCTAAGAAAGCAGTAAAGAAAGCAGTAAAGACAACCGTCAAGGCTAAAGCTGCCAAGAAAGCAGTAAAGAAAACCGCCAAGAAAGCAGTCAAAAAGAAATCCCGAAAGTAAGGTTTCTTTCTTTAATCATTAAATGACAAAACCGTCGCATGGAGTCATCCGTGCGACGGTTTTTGCCATTATGATATGAAGTGATACTTCACTCAATCAGTCAGTTTTGCTCTGGCGAATACATGCATCCAGTGCCAAATGGTATGAATCTTCTCCAAACCCGCTGATTTGCCCAACGCAAACAGGTGCTATTATTGAAGTGTGTCTGAATTCTTCTCGTGCATGAATGTTGGATAAGTGAATCTCCAGAGTTGGGGTTTCTGAAGCCGATATGGCATCACGCAGCGCAATGCTTGTATGAGTGTAAGCACCGGCATTCAATACTATAAAATCGAATTGTTCACGGGACTCCTGGATCCAGGTAATGAGTTCTCCTTCGTGGTTAGATTGCCGGAAATTAATTTCAACTCCTGCTTTATTTGCACGAGTTTGAATCGCATCACCAATGTCTCCCAGCGTTATTGAACCATAGATACTAGGCTCTCTCAGCCCAAGCATGTTCAAGTTGGGTCCATTTAAAAATAATATGCGCATATGGATTGACTAATCGAAATGACAGGATATGTCGACACCGGAATCACTGGGATGCCAGCGGTTTGAGATCATCCTGGAGAGGTTTTGTGATCCATGCCGATTTCCCTTCTGAGGAATAAGCGTGTAGTTCGCCTTCAAATGTTCCCATGACCAGCAGATCATGCTGTTCCCAAAAGCCGAGGCAGGAACCTGGTTGTTTTGTGCGATTGATCATTTTTTCACGGCCAGTACTTGAGGATTGAGCTCCTGTGTGAACTTTCAAATCCTGATAACGATAGATGCTACCTTTTTGGTTTAATGCAAAAAGTTCCGATTTTTTCGTTTTCCAGAGTAAATCCATCAAACCAAATTGATGACGGCCCAAATCGTAAATCCTCTCTCTGGATTGCTGATCCCAAACTTTAATTGCGTTATCTGTTCCAGCTGAAATCAGGAGCGTTCCATTGGTGTTCTGAGCCAAATCCATGATTGGGGCTACGTGTCCCTCCAGCCAATCGACCTCCAGCAAAGTGTCAGATTCCCAAATGCGGACGGTGTGATCTGCAGAAGCAGACATCCAGAAACTACCGTTCCTAGACTCTTGCAATGAAGTCAATTCATCATCGTGAGCTTGCCAGCTTTCCTCGGGAACAGAACTGCCTTCGCGGAAAATATGGATCTTCCCGAATACGCCCGGAATGCTTTCCCCTACCAATAACTTTGATCCATCTGCGGTGTAAGTCAGTGATGTAATTCTTCCCTTCAAAGGTTTTGAGATAGATCGCTCTATCTGGCCTGACTGGATGTTCCAGAAATTGAGATTACCAAATCCACCTGAAACCCATTGCTTGTGATCTGGGGTGATGGTCAAAGACCGAATCACATCCTTGTGCTGAGTGGGTAACCTGGTTTGGCTTGGTTTTTTATTTTCAAGACGCGTGACGATTAAATCTCTGCCTTGAGAACTGATAATTGCCTCATTTGCTTCACTGATGGCAATGGCAAGGACCGGGACATATTCGGAAGGGAGTGGCTGAAGATTCCATTTATCAGGTTCGACTTCAGGAGTTTCATTCAAGGTGTCCGTATCCCAGGGGCTACCCATGGCAATCCATTCTCTGAGAGTAGCTATCTGGGATGCTGACAATTGCCCCTTTGGGGGCATGTGGGAATCGCTATCCGCAGGCAATGTCTCAAGCAAATAACTTTCCTTTGGTTTCAGTGGCACCAAAACGGTGCCACTGTCAGATCCGAGTAAAAGGCTGTCACGACTTTCCATGTTCAATCCGCCCTTGGATTTTTCAGCGCTGTGACAGGGCAGACATTGGTCTCTCAGAATGATCATGGCAGATTGAGTAATGGATGGTTCAATCTCCTCCGCTGCGGAGTCATACTTGAATGGGATCAGGAGGCTCGTTTCTAGAAGAAAGATGATTCGTATGACTCTTGGGTCCCAAATAAAATGAAGTGCATCTAAATTCCGTCGATTCATTGGGTTTATTTGAATAGATGTTACAAACGGATCGATCCAGGATCTTGGCCTGACCATTGTTAGTCGTTATTCTTCAGTCGTTCTAACCTCAGTGCAATGTAATCTTACTGCGCTTCCTGATCGAATGTTTGACTCGAAATCTAATCACTTGGAAAAATATTGCCATTTTATTGTCATGAAAACATTCTTCACTCATTAGTTTGAAATAACCTCAAGATAACGTTAAAGAAAGTCTTAGCTTGGTCTTTCATGCTCTGAATTGAAGATTTCTGCGTCTTTTGATCGCTTTTCAAAAATCTGAAGTTGATGGTATGGACTTGGAAAATGAATGGGAGATTTAGGCCATCACGGAGCGAGATATGAAACCAATCTCCCAGGTGCTCCCTTTTGTTGAACTCAAACATGTCTATTTGCCAGGTATTTCAGTTTTTGATAAAGGGAATACTCTATCCTTGGATTGCGCAGTCACTCAAGAAACTGCCCCGCTTAAGGGCTCCTCAAGGACGCATGGTTTCCACCAATGAATTCAAATGATCAAGCCAGATACCTTGCCAGGTGTCAGGCATGAACATCCAGATCACGGCCGCAAGCGCGATGTATGGACCATAAGGAAGACGACTGGACCATTCACGACGTCCGATCAGGATTAAGCCAACCCCAATCGCGGCACCAATCATTGAGCTTACCATCAGGGAGAAAACCGTGGATTGCCATCCTAGGAATGCGCCAATGGCCCCCATGAATTTAACATCTCCAAGCCCCAT
>JBDQII010000334.1:0-5773 GCA_040264395.1 Verrucomicrobiota bacterium | reverse complement strand
CGGTCTGGAGCAGTGTACTCTCGGAAAACAGTCATGCTTTCTATGCCAACGGGGAGAACTTGAATCTCGGTGGCATGCCGTCCTACCAGCTCAATGCCCTGGCATCGATCATCCTCGGAGCATACAGCGCGAGCGGCTATGATTTCGTAGGCGAGATTGAACAATTCCTGGTTTTTGAGAGTGCTCTTTCGACGAGCGATCGTGAACTGATCGAAGCCTATCTGGGCAGCACGCCTTCTGACGAGGAAGAGCCTGTGGTCGATGCGCCCGGTATTGTGATCTTCAGGGAGGGGAATGAGGTGACCATTCAGATCAGTGAACAGGCGCATTTGCTTGCTTCAGATGATCTGGTGAACTGGTCGATTATCCCCGAAGCGGCTCCTGAGTTGACCCTGCGGGCGGATCAGAGCCAGCAGTTTTTTCGTGCGGTCGATTCTCTCAGCGAAATTTCTGAGGGGATGGTTTTCCGAACCCGGGTTTCTTCGGATACATGGAGGGAAGCAGAGTATCATCTGGATACGGGTGCTTTTTACTTTATCGGAGAAAAATCTCACGGCTTTGATCATTATACCAGTGGAGGTAACGACCTCTGGTGGTGTTACATGAACACTGGCGGCAAGGGATCGGGACTCATCGAATTCCTCATGGAACGTAATCAGGATGCCGAGGCGGCCAAGAACCGGGCTCTCGACAACGGATGGTTGACTTACACGGGCAGTGCCTACGGTTTCCTCGAGCTTGAAGCGCTTCCGGCTCAGCAGACTCTGGTGAATCATACGGCACCGGAAACAAGCGGTCAGAACGATACGACCGAGGCGTATTCAGAGGATTACGATGTGATCGATCACGAGAACGTGTATTACGTGCTCTACAACAATGGAGGTAATGGTCACCTTTACCTGGGAATCGGAGGGCCCTCTCTCACGGAACAGGCTGGGTCACTGCCGCCTGGTGATGGCAGTCCCAATCGGGACAACGGGGTGCGGGGGGATGTGGCCTTCAAAACAGTCATTCCGCTGTCCGATGCGGACAAACAGGAATTGATCGAAACATTTACTCCCATGGCACCTGCTTACAATGACACTTCCGGAGCCTACCATTACATGCACCCCGAGGGGCTTTAATGACTCGGGCGATTCCGCCTGACGATGCAAACAACCGCAGCATTCCTTCAGCCCTCGTGCCTGCGTCAGGTGCGAGGGCTGCTTGCGCGTCTGAGGTGTGAGTAATAATAGTTAAGTTTGACCCCTAGTGGATGGTTGCCAAGTGCTTCTCTTGAGGTTTATGATCTGTGCAGGTTAAATTTGCTCTGTTTGTCGCTGGAGCTCTGGCTATGGATTATAAGGTCCAATTTGATGTGTTTGAGGGTCCGATGGATCTGCTTCTTTATCTGGTAAGGAAGCAGGAGGTGGATATTTATCAGGTGAACCTGACCCAGCTGGCGACGGAATTCATCCAGTATGTTGAGTTCATGCGTGAACTGGATTTGGATGTTGCCGGTGAGTTTGTCGTGATGGCAGCGACATTGATGTACATCAAAAGCAAGGAGCTGTTACCCAAGGACAAGCAAGTGCTGCTGGAGGATGATGACGAGGGGGAGGATCCACGTTGGGAATTGATCCGCCAGCTCGTGGAATACAAAAAATTCAAGGATGCAGCGGCTCAATTGAAGGAGAAAGAGATTGAGCAGGAATCCATTTTTGTCAGGCAGGCGCCCAAACCCAATTTCAAATTGATGGAAACCCGGGAGGCTCCGCGTCCGGATGTCAGTGTGTTCGATCTGGTGAAGGCGGTGGGGACAATCCTTCAGCGCATTGAGGACAAGGAAGGTCAGACCCGTGAAATTCAGGCAGACACCTGGTCGGTGAGCCAAAAAATCGAAATGTTTCGAAAACGGGCTCAGACGCAGAAACGCTTCAAATTCTCCGAATTGTTTGAGGATGATCGCACCCGGCAGGAAGTGGTGGTGACTTTCCTCGCGCTCTTGGAGATGATCCGCATGAAACAGTTGCAGGCGCTGCAGCCAAGTCCTTTTGAAGAAATTGAAATTCAATCGGCTCAGGCAAGTGATGAACAGGCATCGAATCCCGAGGATGCTGCGCATGAAGAAGAGGCGTCGGGGCAGGCCCAGAACCCTTCATCCTAGTTGTGTGACATGGAATTAAAACTCGTTCTGGAATCCATTTTATTTTCTTCACAGAAACCGCTTTCGATCGCGGAACTGCGTGCATGTATCAAGGAAGCACCCGGCTACGCCGAGGAGCCTATTCCCATGGAACTTCAGCAAGTCAAAACAGCGGTTCTCGAGCAGACGCTCGAGGACTTGTCCCGTGACATCAATGCAATGGGACGGAGTTTTCGCCTGACCTGTGTTGCCGGTTCGTGGCAGTTTGTGAATGCACCGGAGTATGTGGCCTGGATCAAGGCATTGGTCGGACATCGCCCTCGCGCCCCGCGATTGACTCAGGCCGCGCTTGAGACCCTGGCGATCATCGCCTATCGACAACCCTTGACGCGTGCCGAGGCGGAGCAAATCCGGGGAGTGTCGGTGGATGGGGTGCTGAAGATGCTTATTGATCGGGGACTGGTGGAACAGGCAGGACGCGCCGAGGTGCTTGGGCGGCCCATGACCTTCAAGACGACCGAGCTGTTTCTGGAGTATTTCGGTTTGAAGAACCTCGAGGACCTGCCGGCTGCCGATGACTTGCGAAGGGTCCCCGTGGAGAAACCGCCTGGACTCAACACAAGTGATCCCGAGTTGGATACCGCCGAGACCTCGGATTCGGAAGCTGACACAGTCGAAGAATCAAGTGACAATGATTCAGAGGCAGCAAACGATACGTCTGATCCTGACGATGTGGACGAGGCATTCGATGCCGACGACGCACAGGATTCAGACGAGGATGAGGGAGATGAGTTCGGCGATGAGGATGATGAGGATTGGGAGTCGGATGACTTGAAGGAAGACGATGAGAGCAGCGCCGGGGATGGGGTTGACGACGATGCTGAATTAGAGAATGACCCCTCCCGAAATTAGGCTCGGGAATGTACGCAAAAAGAGGATTATCGGATTATGAGTTTGGATAAACACCGTCAAGCGATCGACTCGATTGATGCGAAACTAGTGGCTTTGTTAAACGAGCGGATTGATCACGTGCAGGCGATCGGGCAGATCAAGCATCGTGACGGCGGCTCGATCTATGCCCCTCACCGCGAGAAGGCGGTGCTGGACCGGGTCTGCGCACTGAATGAAGGTTCCTTGCCCAGCGAATCACTGCGTGCCGTTTACCGGGAGATCATGTCGGCTGCCATTGCACTCGAAAAACCCACGACCATTGCCTTTTTTGGTCCCGAAGCAACCTATACCCACCAGGCTGCGATTCGGAAATTTGGTGCCAGCCTTGGCTATCAGGCGCTGAAAACGATTGGTGATGTGTTTGATGAAGTGTCCAAGGAACGGGCGGATTACGGTGTTGTGCCGGTTGAAAACTCGACCGAGGGAGTCGTTACCCACACGCTGGACATGTTTGTGGACAGTCCACTCAAAATCGTCGCACAGATTGTGATGAGGATTCAGCATTGCCTTCTTGGTACCGGTGAACGATCTGAAATCAAAAAACTCTACACCCATCCTCAGCCTCTCGGTCAGTGTCGCATATGGTTACAGACTCAAATACCTCATGTTGAGGTCATCGAGACAAGCTCGACGACACGTGCCGCAGAACTGGCTGCCCAAGAACCCAACGCAGCGGCCATTGCCGGTGCACTTGCTGCAGAACATTATGGTCTGAATATCCTGGAATCCGATATTCAGGACAATGCCGCCAATGCAACGCGTTTTCTGGTGCTCGGAAAACAGTGTAGTCCAGCCACTGGAGAGGATCGAACCAGCATCATGGTGAGCATTGATCATAGTGTCGGTGCGTTGCATCGGGCGATTGCACCCTTCCAAGCGCTCGAGCTGAACATGTCCAAAATCGAGTCCAGACCCAGCAAACGCAAGGCATGGGAGTATTTCTTCTTCATCGATTTTGACGGGCACATGGATGATTCGAAGGTGAAGGAAGCTGTCGCATTGCTGGAGCGGGAATGCAATTCTGTTAAAATACTGGGTTCTTATCCGAAGAGCGAATAGTTCTTATCCGACGCCTTGATCCTTGCTGATTGCTCCTGCGTTTGACCACTCTCAGCATGTCTGTTGCGTGATCTCGTTCCTGTTTCGAGGATGCCGGTTCCGTGGATAGGAAGTTCGCAGGAAAGGATTTCATTGGATCCTTTCATCATTCATGGAATGGTTTGGATCAAATGCACATCGAATTAATCAATACCGGCAGCGAATTACTTCTGGGGCAGACGCGCAACACCCATCAGGCATGGATTGCAAAGCAGCTGTCCGAGGCCGGCTACCTGTTGAGCCATCAGTGCACCGTCTCGGATACCGGACCTGATATTCAGGGGGCTTTGCGCGAGGCTTTGAAGAGAGCGGACCTGATCCTCACTACGGGCGGCCTGGGCCCCACCTCCGATGACCGAACCCGTGATTTCCTCTCAGAGCTTATCGAGCGTCGCCTCATCAAGTCCGAGACTATCGTGGAGCATATTCGGAATTATTTTGAGGGGCGGGGAAGGGTCATGCCTGAGCAGGTGACCATTCAGGCGATGATTCCAGAAGGATGCGAATATTTCGTCAATCAATTCGGAACGGCGCCGGGTTTGTTGATTCCGTTGGATACCAATCCATTTCGTGCGTCGGACAAACCTGCATGGATTGCCATGTTTCCTGGACCTCCACGGGAACTGCACCCCATGTTCAGAGACCAATTCATGCCCTGGTTGCAGCGAACACTCCCTTTGGATCAGGCATATCAATGTCGAATACTCAGGACCAGTGGACTGGGTGAAAGCTGGATCGAGGAACGGCTTTCAAAGAAACTGGCATCCTTGATGGAGCAGGGACTCGACGTAGGTTACTGTGCGCGCAGCGGGGAGGTGGATATCCGTTTGACGGCTGATGGGCCTGAAGCCGAATCGCTGATACACCAGAGTACCGCGATCACTTACGAAGAGATGGGACCTCTTATCTACGGAGAAGGGAAGGTGTCACTAGAGGCGGTATTGATCGAGGCATGCAAAGCCAGAGGACTCAAAATGGCACTGGCAGAATCATGCACCGGGGGAGGCATGGCGCATGTGATCACCAATGTGCCCGGAGCCTCAGAGGTGCTTCACTGTGGTGTGGTCAGCTATGCCAACGAAGCCAAGACTAACCTTTTGAGTGTGCCTGCAACTTTGATCGAAGAGCACGGTGCCGTGAGTGAACCCGTCGCTCGTGCGATGGTGGAGGGTGTCTTGAAGGTGTCAGGGGCCGACCTTGCCCTTGCTGTCACGGGTGTTGCCGGGCCCTCCGGGGGAAGTCCGGAAAAACCGGTGGGAACTGTTTTCATCGCCGTAGCCGACAGGTCGCGGGTGCATCTGGTCAAGAAACTCAACCCTTACGATCGTGAAACTTTTAAATTCGTGACCATCAATCAGGGGTTGGAATTGCTGCGGCGGATGGTGCTGGGAATCGCCATGGACGACGAATGACGTCCGCTCGAAGGAGAGCTCTGGCATTGGAAAGTAACTATTCATCCTTAAATTCACCATTGACGCGCGGCTTTTCCCGATTAGTATCTCCCCCTTATTTTTGAACCTCATTATTTGAAATTGGAACGTTAGAAACTCTATGTCAGTCAAAATCGCAATCAATGGTTTCGGAAGAATCGGTCGTCTG
>JBDQII010000333.1:0-5777 GCA_040264395.1 Verrucomicrobiota bacterium | reverse complement strand
TATAGCAGGTGCCCATTTCTGTTGATTGAGTTACCGAGACCACTTTGGGTTTGGGATAATGAATGTCTTGGCGCCTTTTGACCATGTCCTCGACATCATCCGGATAAATTTTTCCATTGGCGCCAGGGATTGTAAGGACTTTGGTGCCGTTGGAAAAGAACTCAGGGGCTCCGCATTCATCTCGTTCCAAGTGAGAATAATCGTGGCATAGAATGCTATGATAGGACTGAGCAAGTGATGCCAGTGAGAGGCTGTTGGCTGCTGTTCCATTGAACACAAAGAAGACTTCACAATCTGTTTCAAATAGCTCCCGGATCATGTCCGAAGCATGGCGCGTCCATTTATCTTCCCCATACGCAGGGAGGTGGCTGTCGTTAGCTTCTTCCAAAGCCTGCCATGCTTCAGGGCAGACTCCGGAATAATTGTCGCTCGCGAACTGCCGTTCACGTGTCACTTTGTTTGTGTTTTCTGTCATCGGGTATGAGGCTTATGAAAGGTCTGCCAGGTCTTACTCTGCATTTCTGCCCAAAACTTGACCAGTCCGAAATAACAAGACCACTTGCAGTTTTTTAAGAATTATCAGATGATTCCCTCGCAGTTAAACTGAAATCAATTGAGCAAAATAAATGAGCGATGCAGCAGAACAATTAAAAGCGTTTCAACCCTCCAAAGATTTTTTTGTAGGGATTGATTCGGATGGATGTGTATTCGATAGCATGGAAATCAAGCACAAGGAATGCTTCACCCCCATGTTTATCAAACATTTCGGGCTTCAGCCTGTCAGTAAATATGCGCGCGAAGTTTGGGAATTCGTGAATCTTTACAGCAAAACGCGCGGGATCAATCGCTTCCCAGCGCTTTCCAATGCATTGGATTTTTTGAAGGAACGTCCCGAAGTACAGGCTCGCAACGTCGAAGTACCCTCCACAGAGGCCCTCGATGAGTGGATAGCTCGCGAATCCAAACTCGGAAATGCCACTCTGGAAGCCGAAGTTCAGGGGGGAAATCAATCATTGGCGGACCTTTACGAATGGTCCAAGGCAGTCAATGGCCAGGTTGAGGACATTGTTCATGGTGTGCCTCCATTCCCGCTCGTTCGCGAATGCTTTGATAAAATTCGCGAAAAAGCGGATGCGATGTGTATCTCCCAAACGCCTGTGGATGCGCTTCAACGTGAATGGGGCGAAAATCAGTTGGAAGGCTATGTGGCTATGATCGCCGGGCAGGAGATGGGGACCAAGACGGAGCATATCAAATACGCAGCCGCATCCAAATACCCCGCACACCGAATCCTGATGATTGGTGATGCTCCAGGTGATTTCAAGGCAGCCAAAAGTAATTTTGCACTTTTCTATCCCATCAACCCTGGTCGTGAGGAGCAATCCTGGCAGCGCCTCTATGATGAAGCTCTGGATCGTTTCTTCAACGAAGATTATGCTGGGGATTATGAGGATTCACTGGTGGCAGAGTTCAATCAGTGTCTGCCTGAGAATCCCCCCTGGATTGTTTGATGCGGCGGAAGCGAATCTCTTAGCATACATTTTTCAGCAAAACCGGTTACTGCTGCATGGCGGTATCCGGTTTTGTTCTTTCTACAGGAAAGTTTCAAAGTGATTCCAGATTGTTGCATGAACGGTTTGAATATCACGTGTGGCATCAATGACCTTGATGCGATCGCTAGCAGATGCTGAAAGAGATTCGTATCCCTGATCGATGCGTTCAAAAAAGGTCCGTTCACTTTCTTCGAATCGATCTCTGGATGCAGGATTGCTGCTATTGCGTGTTGCTCTTCTCTCCTCACTTACACTGACTGGAACCTTCAGCAGAAAAGTCAGTGATGGTCTTGTATCACCGATGGCCACATCGATAATATTCTGCACCATTTGAACATCCAACCCTCGCCCGTATCCCTGATAAACAACAGTGGAATCAAAAAATCGGTCCACGAGAACCACCTCACCACGATCAAGGGCCGGCCGAATGACTTGGCGCACCAATTGAGCACGACTCGCATTCATCAAGAGCAATTCAGCCACCGGATCTATCTCCACACCCTGTTTGGGTGTTTTCAGAATTTCCCGCAGGAGTTCTCCAAGTCCAGTCCCGCCGGGTTCCCTAAGTTTGATGACGGTTCTGCCGGTGGCTTCAAGGCGTTCATGCAGCAGGTCAATTTGTGTTGATTTACCACTTCCCTCGTTGCCTTCAAATGTAATCAGCAGGCCTTTGGAATCTGTCGTTGTCATCATGGTTGTAACCGAGCTAGCTTGGGTTCGAAATCTGAAACAAAAAAGCGTTTCCCACGTTGCTCGATGGAATGCCCTTCGTTTTCAAGTTTGGCTTTCAGATTTTCCACACCCCCTGGGTATTTAGCGTTGAGTTCCCCGCCTGTCTTGAGTGTTCTCCAGTAAGGTGTGATCCTCTTGCGCCCTTTTTCTCGAGCTTCTTCAGCGGCATTCGCGGCTATCCAGGCGAAGATGCCCGTTGTCATTGGACAAGTCGCTCTTACTCCATGCTTGGCCGCGAGGAATTTTCCAACAAGATCAATCGTGATCAATCGTCCTTTGTGCACTTTCTTCATCACTGCATTTACTTCGACAGGAGAAGGGATGAGCATTTTGCCTTGACCCATCCGTTTCATCAGCTTCTCCGGCATTGTTATCGTTCTGGGAAGGTCTTTGGCGTCATTAAGTTTTTCCTCCCATGATTTTTTCTTACGGCTCATGATGTTGTTCTGATTCGTCAATGGCTGTTCGTCTGGTATTTTTGGACCAGAAATGCCGCAAGTTTTTCGATGCGCTGAGTGTTCAAAGGGCCACCATGATCTTCATGGAATCCGGGCATCAAGGTTTTTTCTTTCCCAATCGCAATCCATTCTTTCCAGTAGGCATGGTTGCGTGCGATTCCTTCAGGTTTTTTTTCAAGGTCAGGAACCATGCTTGCCCTGTTGAGTGTATCGTGGCAGATACCACAGGCAGACTGAAAAAGTTCCTCACCTTCCTTCCCCTCGGATGGATCAAAATGGCATGACCGACAATGGCCTTGAAAAACGACCTGACGATTTCGTCTGGCCTTGTCTATATTCCTCATTCTTACCGCCATGGATCTACTTTTTTTCTTTTCACGACCGGTGAGTTCAGGAATGTGTAATTTGAAAGAAAGAGACTTACGACCTGCCGTGCTAAGAACTGTCACCGATTTGCTGATGACACCTGATTTTCCCATCAGGTCGACAATAAGATGAAGAAGATCCGCTTTGCCGGGATTCAAGGTCCAGGGCAATTCAGGGCTTTTTGCAGCTGTGCAGCCGCATGATGGCATGATGGCGGTAATCGTGATTGGCTCCAGAGTCGGGTTAGCTATCTCGAAAAAGAGCTCTACTTTTTCCGATCTTGAATCCAGATGGATATTCTTGTGGGTGGCGTCATATGCCAAGAGAGTGTCTTTCACAAAGCGCCCAGCAGAATCTCTGGGTGTTTTCAGCGATCTCGTTTTCTTGCTTTCGAACCCCGCTCCTTCTTGTCCGCTCAAATCAGGATGAATTGGCAAACGAAAGAGAGCATCAGATTCATTGCCCGAGATTACCTGAGCGAAAACCGTTCCCAGCCAAAGGTTCAAAAAGACGATTGCCAGAGATTGCCCTTTTGTAATCCAATTTGACTGTTCCATTGGGATCATGACTGAGACAAATCAGGTTTTCTTGGGGCGAGGTCCCTGAGGGGTGTCCTCTATGACCCACCCCATTGCTTTCAATGCATCGCGAATGCGGTCCGCCTCAGCAAAGTCTTTAGATTTTCTTGCCGTGAGTCTTTGTTCGGCCAGTGACAGCACTTCAGCCGGGATGGCTTCTGCCTCTTCCTTCAGCTCAATCCCAAGAACCGTGTTTACTCGACCCCATCCATGCAATTCGGCTGCTGCGGCTTCACTAGACAGGGCGCTTTCCGCCATCTGGCGATTCATCTGACGCACCCACTCGAATACCGCTGCCCAGGCGGCTGAAACATTCAGATCGTCATCCATGGCTTTTTCAAAGCGTGCGGGGAGATCGGAACTTCCGCCGGCCTTGGAGTCTCCTGTCACTTCCTTCAGTTTATGCAAACATTCATCCAGGCGATTCAGAGCCGTTTTGGCACCCTGAAGCCCTTCCAAAGTGAAATTGAAAGTCTCACGGTAGTGAGCCGACATGAGCACGAATCGGATTTCCCGTCCGGTAAATCCCTTATCCAGAAGATCCCTGAGTGTAAAAAAGTTGCCCAGTGATTTGCTCATCTTCTTCCCCTCTACCAGCAGGTGAGAGCCATGCACCCAATACTTGACGAATTTCTGACCGGGTTCCTGCATGGCGGCTCCTTCGCTCTGCGCGATTTCATCTTCGTGATGCGGGAACACCAGGTCCTCACCACCCAGATGAAGGTCGAAACTTGAGCCAAGGAACTCCATGCTCATGGCGCTGCACTCAACGTGCCAGCCAGGACGCCCTTCGCCCCAAGGGCTTTTCCAGTAAACTTCTCCGTCAGCTTCGGTGCGAGCCTTCCAGAGCGCAAAATCAGCGACGGAATCCTTGGCGTATTCATCCGATTGAACACGATCGCCGGGGCGCATTTGATCGAAATCAAGTTTCAAAAGTTGACCATAACAGCAGCCGAGCTTCTGATAATGTCCGATTGAGAAATAAACGGATCCATCATTGGCAGAGTAGGCGATACCGCGATCGACAAGTCGCTGGATCAAATCAATGATGGATGGCATGTGCTCTGTTGCCCTTGGCATTTCGGTGGGCATCTGGCATTGAAGGTCTTTCAGATCAGTCAGAAACGCCTCCTCATAGCGGCGGGTGTAATCGCGCAAAGAACCGCCTGAAGCCTTGACCCGGGCTATGATCTTATCTTCCACATCAGTGAGATTCATGACATGTCGTACATCGTAATCCTTGAAAGCAAGGTATCGACGTACAAGATGCGAAAGCACGAATGTACGGAAATTTCCAATGTGGGCGTAGTCGTGCACCGTGGGGCCACAGCAATACATGCCTACCTTTTTTCCATCTGGATCCAGTGGTTCAAATGGCTCGACAGAGCGACTTAACGTGTTGAATAGTTTCAATCCCATGATCGTTTCGGTGGGAGAGAGTAAGTCATCCATGTGGAATTAAAAGCGAGAATTCCACGTCCATGAGTGAGTAGTACAAAAATCTCCATGTTCGGCCTTGACTTGAGGCTGGCTATCGTGTTTCTTTGCCTCCTCTGTCAGCGCACTCGCGCTCATGAAGCTTACTCAGTTTCATTCAGAAAGGTAGGATACCCAAGTGGCCAACGGGGGCAGACTGTAAATCTGCTGGCTTTGCCTTCACAGGTTCGAATCCTGTTCCTACCACCACTATTTGCAGGGGTTCTTCAAAAACACCTGAACGCCGCACAGATCCCGCACAG
Source organism: Verrucomicrobiota bacterium (assembly GCA_040264395.1). Taxonomy (GTDB): domain Bacteria; phylum Verrucomicrobiota; class Verrucomicrobiia; order Limisphaerales; family AAA164-E04; genus AAA164-E04. The sequence goes on along the minus strand of JBDQII010000333.1, from coordinate 351 downwards.
AAAAAGATGAAATTTCCGATAACAGTCTTTCATCGCAGCCACACAGCTAAAATCTACGCAAAATCTCCCAGAGATGGCACATACAGGACCTCCTGGTATGCCGAGGGTAAACGTGTTCAGCGCAACTTCAGAAAGCTCACAGATGCGAAGGCGGCCTCACTTGCTGCTCTCAAAAGCATTGCACGCGGAGAATCCAATCAAGCCTCTCTCACCCCCTCGAAAATTCGAGAAGTGAAACTGGCTGAAAATGCGCTTCGACCTCTTGGTGTCACTTTGCTCGATGCGGTGACGGAGTATGTAGCTGCAAAAAAACTGATGCCGCATGATTCGCTCGACGATGCTGCGAAGACC
>JBDQII010000332.1:0-5786 GCA_040264395.1 Verrucomicrobiota bacterium | reverse complement strand
GGCTTTTCGTGAAGGTAAAAAGATACCCAACGGAGGTTATGCCAGCCCCATTAGGCCAACTTTATCTCCACATGCCCCCAAGGCCTTGATTTTCTCGCCGCATCCGGATGACGAGTGCATCATCGGTGGCTTGGCTCTGCGTTTACTCAAGGAGTCTGGAGTAAATGTCATCAACGTTGCCGTGACTCACGGAAGCAATCAAGAGCGCCAGGTTGGCAGGTTGGAAGAGTTGCGTGCCGCATGTGGATACATGGGTTTTGGTCTTATTCAAACAGCTGATCGAGGTTTGGAGGGGGTGCATTCCAAACGTCGTGAAAATGATCCAGATTCCTGGTCGAAAGATGTGGAGTTGATCGCTCGGATTTTAACAGAGCAAAATCCGGCAATTATATTTATACCTCATTTGACCGACTGGAATTCGACCCACATCGGGGTGCACTTGTTAGTCATGGATGCTTTGGCCAGGATGCCCTCGAGCTTTGAAACCTGCGTCATCGAGACTGAATACTGGGGAGCCATGGCATCACCTAATTTAATGGTGGCATCCAGTGAGGAAGATGTTTCGGAGATGGTAACGGGGACATCCTTTCATGTGGGAGAGGTGACACGGAATCCATTCCACTTGCTTCATCCCGCGTGGATGCAGGATAATGTGAGACGAGGTTCCGAACTTGTCGGAGGTCAAGGTGAGTCAGCTCCAGATTTTTCGTTTGCGACGCTTTATCGTGTCAACTGCTGGGTAAACCAGCACATGAATGTCGCCTGGGATGGCGGGCGCTACCTCAGACTCGACGCGGATCCCGCACATCTTTTGCAACTGTAATGCTTCCGGCTCAAGGTGAACCTCTAACTTTGGAGAGAATCTCCCACAAAGTGGCTTAGAAAGCCACCAGTTGACTGAGAGCTTCGACCCGTCTGTTGATGCATTCTCGAGTTGTAGTCGTGGTCGATGCCAGACCAAAACCTTGACAGCAAAAAGACGCGGTCACAGTCCCGTGGATAATTGCTTGTCTCAGGTTGTCATCAATATCACCGTCATGGCTGGCAAGATACCCCACCAAACCTCCGACAAAAGAATCTCCAGCACCCGTTGGATCAATGACGTTATCCAGAGGGAAAGCGGGAGCTATGAAAAGCCCACTCGGGCCTGATAGAATGGCACCATGCTCTCCCTTTTTCACAATCACATACTTTGGTCCATATTTGTGCAAGGACTGGGCAGCGATAACCACATTGTCTTCTTCCGTGAACTGACGAGCTTCACTGTCGTTGAGTACAAGGCAATCCACGTCTTTGAGCAATTGTTCTAATTCGTGACGAGCGATGTTAAGCCAAAGATCCATGGTGTCGGCTACCACAAATTTGGGCTGCTTCATCTGCTTCAAGACGTGGTGCTGGAGTTGAGGGGCACAATTGGCCAGGAGAATGTATGCTTTCTCGTTGAGAGGGCTTGTTATATTTGGCATCCAATCCTCAATCACGCCTAGATCTGTCTCCAGCGTCCTGCGATTGTTCATGTTGACCTCGTATTCGCCCTCCCAATGGAAAGTGTTTCCAGCTGCCTTTTCCAGTCCGCTCAGGTCGATCTGGTGTTTTTTGTAAAGCTCAATGTATTCTTCGGGGAAATCGTCTCCTACTACTCCCAGCAGGCTGACTGGAGAGAAAAAGCTTGCTGCAACGGCTGCGTGGCTTGCAGATCCCCCAAGCAATCTGGGGTTTTCTTTGTTTGGTGTTTTAATGGAGTCCAGGGCGGTTGTACCAACGATCAATAAGCTCATTTTTTTATTCAATATTCAAACGGAGTCACATTTATAGTGGGGTTACTGCATGGAATCAATGGTTTAGGAGCAATGTTTTCGGTAATTACCGTGCGGGATTTCGTTCAGCGAATCCAAGCTATGATTCCAGAAATACATCCACGCCTGAATCTCCTTTTCATCTCTGGCTGAAACAATGGGCACGAGACAGCGTATGAACAGCGATCGACCGGGTTCATTGCATCGACAGTCCTCATAAATATCTAAATCACTCAAAAGTGTGTTAGTCTCGGTCATCAGGTAAAGCTCGCCATGGATCTTATTTGATTTGATGATGCTGGCGACCGCGCAAGGATACTCTTGACGATAATCAAACAACAACCCGTGTGCGAAAGCTTGTCCTAAACAAGACGCAGACTGCCTCAGTTTCTTCGCGAAAGGATTATTCATACCTGACATCAATGTTCCATAAACAAACAGGTAATCGCATTGAATCCCTTGGTTTATTTCGCGTGAACCTTCCATTCTTCGAGTTTGAGTAATTAAATTGATACGGCATCAAGCTTGATTTTACAAACCCACATCCTAATGTATCCTCATATGCATCTACCTCAATTGAAAATCCTCCATTGGGTCAAAGCCCTCTTTGTGCTGGCTACTATCTTGTCTCCTCAACTTGCAGGACAGGAAGCAATTCCGGAAGGAATCTGGGTGCGTCCCGGATTTGAACTGACTGTTGCGGAAAGTACAATCAAAAAGCCAAGATTCCTCGAATTCGATGACCGAGGAACGCTTTTTGTCAGCGTTCCAGCCAAGGGCCAGATTCAGGCGTGCCGAGATGAAGACGGCGACGGTAACTATGAATCCATCACCACCTATGTTGAGGGATACAAAACCGGTAAGATATTGCAGGCTATGCAATTCTATAAAGGGTGGTTGTGGTTTGCTGACATGACTTCCATTTACAAATCTCGGGATCTAGACCATGATGGCAAATCAGATGAGGTCATTAAAGTCATTGGTGAAGACCAACTGCCCATCACTGGTGGTGGCCACAAGTGGCGTGCCTTATTGATTCATGAAGACCTTATCTACACACATGTTGGAGATCAGGGGAATGCGACGGATGAGCCGGTCACGGAAAATGATCGCAAGAAGATATGGACATTCAATCTGGATGGTTCGGGGAAATCCCTCTTTGCATCTGGTATTCGGAATACTGAAGAGCTATGTATCCGCCCCGGCACAGATGAGGTATGGGGAGTCGATCATGATATTGACACGCTCGCACTCAAACTGGAATCGAAGCACCCCAAATTTGGTCAACCCATTACGGACCACAATCCTCCAGCAGAATTGAACCATTACGTCAAAGGTGGTTTTTACGGTCACCCTTACATCCTAGGTAAAAACATGCCCAACCTCAACTATCTTGATCATCCTGATTTGATCGAAATGGCCTCTAAAAATGTGATTCCTGAATGGGTGATGCCGGCTCATTGTTCAGGCAATGGAATGACCTTTTATCAAGGGAAAATGATACCTGACGCGCATGGTGATGCTTTTGTTGCCTTCAAGGGGGGATGGAATGCAAAGCAAAAAGTGGGTTATTGCGTATCTCGTATTTTATTTGAATTCGGTCATCCTTATGGTGAACAGAAAATTGTGGATTTCCTCAAGAACGGGGACGAAGTTCTCGGACGACCTACCGATTGTGAACAGGCGCCTGATGGTTCTATTCTGTTTACAGACGACAATAAGCATAAAATTTATCGCATAAGATATACCGATAGATAATTAGCAAAATGGCCCAGGCTCTTTAGAGCCTGGGCCATGATAGATTTCAAATACCTGAGGCTTATTGAGATTTTATCCAATCAAGCACATGCTTGAACACATCTTCGACCTTGACCTTTGAAAGCTCACCGCCGCGCGGTTTAATCTCAAGCTCACCATTGGCGAGGGAGCGGTCGCCAATTCCAACCCTGATCGGGAATCCTACTAATTCAGAGTCTTTGAACTTGACCCCAGGACGTTCATCACGGTCATCAAGCATCACATCCACTCCCGCCTCAGTCAATTGGCTGTAAAGAGACTCTGCGACCATCATAACCTCACTCTCCGGTTTGTTTCCAAGCGGTGTGATACATACTGCATAGGGAGCTACCGAAACTGGCCACTGTATTCCGTGGTCATCATGGCATTGCTCTATGATTGCCTGCAATGTGCGAGTGACGCCGATACCATAACAGCCCATGATACAGGGATTGGATTTACCGGTTTCATCCAGGAAACTTGCATTCATTGCTTCACTGTATTTTGAACCTAACTTGAAGACGTGTCCTACTTCAATGGCTGTCTGCACCATCAAAGGTTTTCCCGTTATCGGGCATGGTTCCCCTGCCTGAACGGTTCGGAAATCGGCAAATGCTTTTACCTTGATGTCTCTTTCAACCGAAACATTGCGGATATGAAATTTATTTTCATTGGCTCCGGTGGTCAGATCATAGCCACCCTTGAGAAAATCATCAGCGTATACTGGGATATCATCCACACCGACAGCCCCGAGACTTCCAGGGTAGGCACCCAGCCAGCCGTTGATTTCAGCAGGTTCTGCTGGGCGGAATTGAGTCGTGCCGAGCACGCCGGCAATCTTCGCCTCATTCAACTGGTCATTACCAAGTAATAAAAAGATCACTGGTTTGTCTTCAATGACGTAAACCAAGGTCTTTATTTGGTGATTTGCAGGCACATTGAAGGGGGCTTTTGTCAACGCATCAATGGTTTTAACGCCGGGAGTTGCAAATTTTTCGATAGCAGAGAGAGTGGATACTTCGACTGCCTCCTGATCTGCCAGAGGGCTTTTGAGTCCGCTGGTAGCTTTCTCTACGTTCGCCGCATACTCACCGGTTTCTACGTAGACGACATCATTTTCACCCACTTCCGCGGGCACCATGAATTCGTGCGAAAATTTACCACCAATCACACCAGTATCCGCTTCTACCGGCAGGGCTTTCAATCCACACCGATCAAAAATGCGAACATAGGCATCAAACATGGATTGATAACTTGTTTGAGCTGCCTCATCGGAAACATCAAAACTGTAGGCGTCTTTCATGATGAACTCACGCGCTCGCATGAGCCCAAAGCGAGGACGAATTTCATCCCTGAATTTTGTCTGAATTTGATAGAAATTCTTGGGTAATTGACGGTAAGAACTGATTTCTGACGCCGCCAGGCTGGTTACTACTTCTTCATGAGTCGGTCCTAAGACCCATTCACGCTGAGATCGATCTTTGGCCTTGAACAGTACGTCACTGGCTGTTTCGTAACGTCCGCTTTCTTTCCATATTTCAGGCGGTTGCAAAGCAGGCATCAACACTTCCAAGCCGCCCGCACGATCCATTTCTTCACGGATGATTTGAGAGATTTTTTGCAAAGATCTCAATCCCATGGGAAGGAAGCTGTATAACCCGCCGGTCAGTTTTCTGATTAGTCCTGCTCTTAGCAGTAATTTGTGTGAAGCGATTTCAGCTTCCGATGGTGTTTCCTTGAGTGTGGGTACAAATGTCTGGGACCAACGCATATAGTTGCAAAGTCAAATGAGTTTAGATGTGAGAGGATATGGTTGACACTATTTCACGGTGTTCACCAAAGGAGACATTCCTTGAATTCTTACCTCAAGTTTATCTCCGGATTGTATCGGGCCTACCCCACTGGGAGTGCCGGTAAGGATCACGTCACCCGGTAGCAGGGTGATATTGGTTGAAATGAAGCTCACCAATTCAAAACAGTTAAAAATCAGCTGGCCCGTCAGTGAGTTTTGTCTCAATTGTCCGTTCTGAAAAAGCTGGATTGTGAGTTTATGTGGATCGATTTTTGTTTCCACATAAGGACCCAGTGGCGTGAAGGTGTCGAATGATTTTGCCCTCGCCCACTGGCTTTCTGCTTTCTGGATGGTTCGATCGCTGATGTCCTGAGCTGATGTATACCCGAAAATATAACGAGCTGCAGCGTTCGCTGTTACGT
>JBDQII010000331.1:0-5789 GCA_040264395.1 Verrucomicrobiota bacterium | reverse complement strand
CTCCTGACGCTAATCGCGGCCTTCGTTGCCGGGGTTTTTCTGGCCAACAGATTCTGGGGGTTGAGACGGCTTTTCTGCCGTCGTTCGGAAATGGAAGCTTGTCTCAAGGAACGCGCCATACAGGCATTTCAAATGCATCGGGTCGGTAGCACCCAACAAGCCACTGGCGTCTTAATCTTCATTTCAGCTTTTGAGCGTATGGTCTACGTGATGGGAGACACTTCAATCAGCAAGCAATTCAGCAATGCAGACTTTGAGGAGGTCAAAGATGCCATTATCGATGGGTTCAAAGACAGGAAATACGGCAAAGGACTGGCTGAAGGCATCCAGCTCTGTGGAGAAAAGCTGAAGGGATACTTCCCTCGTGATGAGGATGACAGGGATGAGCTTTCAAACGATCTTATTCTTTGGAAGCAAAACCTGTAGGGCAATTCACTGCCTGATTCTCAAGTTCCCCCTCTATCCAGCTCAGCCTGGCGTTTCCGCATCATCCCGAATCTAAATTCGATCAAGCTGCCAGCTTGAGTTTTGAGGATGCCTTCAAATCTGCGATTCCCAGTGTCCAGCCCTTTGACTGGAATACAAGGTATCGATGACTGCAAAAAGCAGCCAGATCCTGCCACCACTTCAATCCAAGCAACATCTGGGATATGAATATCACGAAATTCGGACTTGTAAAACGGAGTTTCACATTCCGTGATGTGTTCGCCTTTCTTGTCGCATTAATCTGGATAGGAAAACTCGACTCAATACCGCAAACAGCAATGGATTGATCGGGCTCACCTACCCGAATTCACAGTTGATGACGGAAGCACCGATCAGTGTAAGCATCAACCTGTTTACCATGATGGACAGGCACATAGCTTGGTTCGTGGTGAATGGGAAGGAAACTAACGACTAGTATATCCCAATGCACGAGCCTATGGCTAAGGTAAGGCCCTGCTGCTGCAGGGCCGAGGGCGTGTTGTGGATGTAGGGGAAATTGTGATGGTGTGCGAATGTGTTGGCCGACGCGCAGCAGCGCATCCCTACCTGTTGTTGAATGGCTGCATGTACCAGACCTTGAAGCGTTGCCAGGCAAGGGCTAAATCCTCAGCGGTTAAGAGTGCGCAGGGAATCAGGAAGAGGGTGATGGTGGTGGCGAAAACCACACCGAAGCCCAACGAGACCGCCATTGGGATCAGGAATTGCGCCTGTAGGGAGCGTTCCAGCATTAAAGGAAGCAATCCTGCGAAGGTTGTCAATGATGTCAACATGATGGGTCGAAACCGGCGTAGCCCTGCCTTGAGCGCGGCATCCGGCAGGCTTAATCCCTCCTTGCGGCATCGATTGATATAGTCCACCAGAACCAGTGAATCGTTTACCGTAACCCCTGCCAGAGCGAGCATGCCAAAGACGGATAGATAAGACGGAGTCAGTCCCATGATGATATGGCCGAGCAATGCCCCGATCACACCGAAGGGAACTGCAATCATAACAAAGAAGGGTTGAACCACTGATCTAAAGGGAATTGCGAGCAAGGCATAAAGGGTGAAAAACAATCCAACGGCACCGACCAGCGTACGCTTTTTAGCCTCCTCAGCTTCGGCCACGTATCCGATGAACAGAAAGGACAGATCTTCGCCTTCACTGCAGAGTTCTTTGATCCGAGGTTTTAATTCCTTCGCGATGCGTACCACATCAACCGTTTCGTCGACGGGTTGGGCTCCGATTCGGATGATTTCCGCACCGTCATTGCGTTCGACAAAGGAGGGTTCCTTTTTGAATTGAATATCTGCCACTGTGAACAAAGGCACGTCTGCACCTCGAGGGGTTCGGATGGTTAATTGATCCAGTGTATGCAAGGATTCACGTGCCTGCTTGGGAAGACGAACCATCACACGAACGTCATCGATACCGCGTTGAACACGTTGAGCTTCTTCCCCGTAAAACGCCTGGCGGATCTGACGAGCGAGCATGGCCTGGGTGAGACCCAGTTCACCGGCTCTGGGTTTGAGGGTGACTTCCAATTCATTCTGACCTCGATTCACACGAGCCCAGGCGGTGGTGATTCCATCGTATCCCTCCAGCAGTTCCTTGATCCGTTCGGCGACGTCCGCTTTTTCCTCCGACATCGGGCCTCGCAATTCGAGGTTTAAATATTCGTCATCATATTCGCGTCTGCTTTTCATGGTTTGTTCCGAGAATACTCGAAAGGTCTCCGCTTCAGGAATGGGCCCCACCACTTCGGTCCACCGATTGGCAATTTCACTGTTGCGTGGACCGGGTTCGCTGCGTTCCTCCGGTGCCATGACTTCCAGAGATATGTAACAGCGCGATTTATTAAAAGAACCACCCGAACCATAAGCACCCGTGACGCGCGTTACATTTTTGATTAACGATTTGTTGTTGCCTGGATCAATGAATTCACCTTTGACCTGATCCAGTGCGGCCGAAAGGCGTTCCATGTATTTGGCAGTGATTTCAATGGGTGTGTCATCGGGCAAATCCAGAATGGCGGTGATGCGTTGTCGATCCACGGATGGGAAGGAGGTGAAACTCATTCGACCTCCCATGCAATATCCGGTCATTAATAATCCCATGGCAGCAAAAGAGGCCAGCACCGACACACGATGTCGGACCGCCCATTTCAGCGTGGGTTGATAGACACGTTCCACAAACCGCTCCAGTCCATCGGCAATACGACTTTGAAATCTTGAAAAGGCATTCGTGCTAGGCTTGATACGCAGGTGCTTGAGATGGGCTGGTAGAATCAACTTGGATTCTAACAGCGAGAACAGAAGCACGGGGGCGACGACCGGCGGAATTTGTCTGGCGAAATCACCCCAGGTACCTTCGAAATATAGCAGGGGAATGAACGCAACGATGGTCGTCAAAATCCCAAATGTGACCGGAACGGTGACTTCCTCGGTTCCCTTGATCGAGGCTTCCAGGGGAGATAAACCGGACCGCATTTTTTGAAAGACGTTTTCACCGGTGACGATTGCGTCATCGACGACCACACCGACCACAATGATATAGCCAAACAGACTCATCACGTTGGCGGTGACTCCGAACCAGGGCATTAATAAAACTCCACCTGCGAAGGATACTGGAATGCCGAGGATGATCCAGAAAGCCAGTGCAGGTCTTAGAAACACACCCAGTGTCAAGACGACCAGCAGGCTTCCTTGCAGAAGCGACGAAACGAGTGTGTTGAGTCTGCCCCGAATGGCGTAGGATTCATCATCCCAGACAAACATATCGATGCCCTCAGGAAATCGAGTTAACGCGGTGTCGACGTAATATCGTACTTTGTTGGAAATATCAATGGCGCTTTCATTCCCCGTACGCATGACTTCAATAAACAGTGCCGGTTTGCCATTGAATTCGACACGCTTGTCACCTTCTTCGAAACCGTCAATGACTTTGGCAACATCCCCCAGCATGACCTCCGCACCATTGATGGATCGCACCGGAATCTGTGAGAAATCAGCACCCGTGTAGGCTTGACCTCGCGTGCGCATGGTCAACGTACCACTGGCACTATCGATGGCACCCGCCGGGAGATCGATGGAAAAGCGGCGGACGGCATCTGCGAGATCCTGAAACGTTAGATCATAGGCGAGTAGTTTTTCAGGCTCCGCTTCGATGGCGATTTCAAATCGGCGGCCGCCCTCAATATTGGCGCGACTGATACCGGGTAATTCCAAAAGATCTTCCTGAACGCGACGGGCCACCTTGCTGAGTTCGGTGGGAGTCAGATTGCCCGTCACCGCAACACTCAATACTTCGTAATAATTTCCAGACTCTGGAATGAACACCCGTGGACGTTCCGTTTCTGAGGGAAAGGTTGTGATGGCATCCACGCGGGCTTTCACATCATCCATCAACACGCGGACATCCACACCTTGTTTGGCTTGGAGGTAAAAGCGTGCTCTGCCCCTGGATCCGTCGGCGTGCAGATGTTCGATGCCTTGAACCCCTTCCAGAGATTCTTCGACTGGGATCAGAATAGCTCTTTCCACATCCTTGGCGGTGGCACCCCGGTAAGGCATGTCAATCATGACCGTTTCCCAGCTCAGTGCAGGGGTGACTTCAAGCGGGATGCGGTAGAAGGCTGTGTAAAATCCGGCCAGCAAAATGCCAATCATGAGAAAATTGGCAGCAATACCGTTGTTGGTGAACCATCGAATCATATCTTGAGTCTACTCATGATTTTCCGTCCGAGTTGGAAGATTTTTTCTGGGTATCGGTTCCAGCTTTCTCGTTTTCATTGGGTTCGGCAGCCGACATTGTGGTGTCATTCATATCCGGAATGATCTCCACCTTCGTGCCATCTGGGGCATATACCAAATGCGTTGTTGCCAGCCATGCTCCGTTCTCAATCGAAGCATCCTGTACCACAATGTGTTCTTCATCAGACCAAAGTTTTTTAATGGTCTTTCGAAAAAGAGTGAGTTCTGCGGCATTCACCAGGTTAATCTGATCTAGTTCGTGGACTGCCACACGCGGTAGAGCATACACGTCTTTGAGAACACGTCCCCGAATGACGCCGGTGACGGGCTGTCCGATGCGTAATGGAGTGTCTCCGGACAAACGTGCAAAAGGATCATCCACACGCGCGATGGCAAAGAGTTCGAGTGAATCCTCGTTCAAAGCACCTTCGGTTCGGATGATGCGGGCCTGCCATGTTTTTCCGGAATACATGTCCAAAGCATCGTGAAGGACAACCGGAACGGGAGGATCTTCGAGTAAGCTGGGAAGATCGACAAAAGGCAGTTCCCTGCTGGATATGGGTAATCTTACTTCCGCATAATCGACGGCAAAGATTGATCCCAGGGGTGTGCCAGCACCAACTAGTTGGCCCAACCCAACCAGACGTCGTCGTACCCTTCCATCAAACGGTGCCAGAATACGGGTGCGTTCCAGGTCACGTTTTGCCCGAGCGACCTGGGCGTCCGCGGACTGAACATCTGCTTCAGCTTGCTTCAAATTGGCAGCACTCAAGTCGGCCTCGGTCTGTGGAATCAGGTTTTCTTTGACGACTTCTTCGTTGCGCGCGTGATTTGCCTTGGCGAGTTCCAGGCTCGCTTTGGCTCCCAACAGCCGGGCTTCGGCGCTCTGCAAGGCAGTTTCATAATCGGCAGCATCCAATCGAATAAGCACGTCACCCTGGGAGAAGAATGCTCCATCCTCGAAGGAGGGGGAGAGCTCGGTGATCAATCCAGATACCTGAGGTTGAATGGTTATTTCAATGTGTGGCTGAACGTTCCCATGTGTTTTCAAGGAAACCGGGTAGTCTCTTAATTCCAGTTCAACAATGCGGGTTCTCAGAACCTGTTTCTTGGGAGGAGGTGGTTTCTCCTTGTCCATTTTTTTGGCTAGAAGGAAGAAGCCACCCACGGCCAGGATCAAGATGACGACTGGAATGGACGCACGTAGCAATAGCCCTGCCGGTCCCACCTGATTACCTGGTTTATCCTGTTTTTCCTGCTGCGATGATGACATGGTGTGAGTAAAAAGTGTGAAACGTCCCTCGTGGTAGAATCCTGACCATTGATGTGGAAAGAGCATTGAGCACTACTAAAAAGATGTCAATGGTTTGAAACCTCTCCTGTTTCAGGAAAATGCTATTCTATTGCTGGAGCAGTTGGCTCATGGTGTTCAGCAAAAGGGCCTCAACCTCGGGTGCCACTTTGGAAGCCCTCGGTCTGTCTTCATATCCACCGTGGCCGCATTGTTCCTTAGTACAGATGTAATCGCTGGCGTATTCCCCATGGTCTGCCATCTTTAAGACAAGCAAAGGT
>JBDQII010000330.1:0-5806 GCA_040264395.1 Verrucomicrobiota bacterium | reverse complement strand
TGACCGAACACTTCGATTCTGTCCTGACGCAATTGGAAACATTGGATCAATCAGGTGGAACCGATATTCAGCAAGCCTTGGAGATTTCCATGGAAGAGATTGTTGGAAAAATGCGAGTTGGTGTGGCTCAGAATATTATTTTATTTTCAGACGGTGAATCCTCGGAGGGCAGTCCTGCAGATGCTGCTTTTATGTCAAGGGAGCTTGGCGTGAAAATTCACACAGTCTACCTGGGGGAATCTTTATCGGCTGGTTCTTTGCTTTTGGAGTCCATATCAGATGCAACATGCGCCAATTTCCGTCATGCAAAATCAGCCTCCGAACTGGCTGACATATTTCGTAATATCGCCAATCCCATCCCCATAGATCGGATGGAATTGATCAGTTCAGTAGATCCAGATGAAATTCATCCGGTGTCTTTCGGTGGCCAATTCTGGCGGGCGAATGACGTGCCAGTCTCCACAGATCCCGGTTCCACTTCATTGTTGACTGTTCGCTTGTTCACGGATGAGGCAACTCCGCGCATTGTTGAGCATTTCGTTGAGGTGCAATACCAAGAAGTATCCAACCAATCGCCCATACTAGGCCCAATTCGCAATCGAACCATGTTCGAAGACAGGATGACACTGGTGAATCTGCGTGTGTCCGACCCCGATCATGCTTCGGACACGCTCATCTGGTCATTTGAATCTGATCGCCCTGACATTATCTCTGTTGAGAATGGTTTGAACCTTCTTCGAAAAGGGGATCGATTCGAACTTGAACTGACCCCTGTGTCCGATGCCTTTGGAGTGGTAAACATTAAGGTCATCGTCAAGGATCCGGATGGGGCGATGAGCGAGGATTCTTTCCGACTTTCGATAAGGCCAAAAAATGACCGACCATCTTTGAATCAAATTGACGATCTTGTTCTCAATCCGGGGGAAGCAGTCAGGAGCGTGGCGCTGACTGGGATTTCTGACGGATCTCACTGGGAGGATCAATCTCTGGAGTTTTCAGTGCTAGTTGCTGATAGCTCGGTCATTTCTCAAGCCGAGGTCTTCTATGGTCAGGGGAATGTTGTTGGAGAGGTTCAGTTGACGAGTGTTCCCGATGCTGATGGAGTGACCGAAATATCAATTACATTATCGGATGGTCAGGGAACCAACCACTCCATCACGCGTGTTTTTCAGGTAACCGTACTTCCTGAAATCAATGAGCCTCCATCCATTTCCTGGATTGAGCCTTCGGATGACGTTACCTTCTTTGAAGGGGAAACAATCATGCTCAAAGTTTCAGCTCTCGACCCTGAAGGGAGCATCAATCGAATCACCTTTTATGCCAACGGCAAACCTCTTACTCCCCCTTCCAATACCTCACAGGAAGTGCAATGGGAACCGAGTCATCTTGGAACGTGGCAGTTACATGCCGAGATTGAAGATGATAAAACGGCAAGTGCAGAGACTCCGACCATCACCGTTGAGATCATAGAAAGACCTCCGGAATTTTCCATCAGTATTCAATCACCTGCAGACCAGTTCGTGGCCTGCAGGGGGGAGACCATCGAAATAGGTGTTTCACTTGAGGGAGGAGCGCCCGAGGGAACTGTGGTGTATTTGTTCGCTGGAGATCAATTAAAGGGAGTTCGAAATACCCAGCCTTATCTTTTTCAATGGGATATTCAGGAGATGGGTGATTTTCTGATCACTGCCCATGCGTTTCGGGAAGATGGTTCTGTGATACAATCAGAACCCATTCGCGCGGGTATTTCTGATACATGTCGCCAAGTAGCCTTGCTGACCTCAGAAACCCCTGTTGAGGACCCGGAGATCATACAGGAATTACTATTTGAAATGGGAGCTGGAATGACTCTTTTCTCAATGGCTGATTTGAACGTGGACTCCCTGAAGTCATTCGATCTTGTCCTTGGGATCGAAGATTCGGAGCTAGGCGTTACGTCTCAATTGCTTGAAAGTTTGAGAACAGCCCATGTTGATTTTGAGCTTCCAATATTTATCCTGGGGCACCGTTTGTCCTCTCGCACCGACTCCTTGTCTCGCGACGAGCGCGATCAATGGAGAGAATTAACACATCTGCAATCCCTTGGAGGTGAATGGGGAGGTGATGTTTTTGAATTGCAGGAGAGAGGTTTTTTCAAATCCATACTTAATGGTCGTTTTGGCATGGTTGAATCGTTTGAACTGCCTGTATCCCTCGACCGTGCTTTTGCTGACGAATCAGCAGAAGTGATTGCCTTTACGGGGAAATCCGACACATTCATTCGCTATCCTGCCGGAACCGAACCTGATTTTGATCAGCCCAGGAAGATCATTCAGAACTTTCCTCTGATTGATGGCGGAGATTCGCATAGTTTCACTCAGCGCAAGCGCCTCTTTCAAAACGCAATATGCTGGTTACTAAGGTGTAGCGCTTGTTCCAGTGTTCACCTTCAGGTTTCGCCAGGTGTATGGAATCAGTCAGTGGAATCTGGTGAATTGGTGCGCCAATCGTTTCAGGTTGTAAATAACGGTATTTGTGAATCAACAGCAGGGCGTGTGTTGATCGATATTCCACCCGGCGTCACTGTTGAAGACGTTGAAATGTCCAAAGGCTTGGGGTGGAAACGTGAACTCGATGGACATCGGGTTTCCTTGAACCTCGGCCGTCTGCCCGCTGGCGAAGAGGAGGGTGTAGATGTTCAATTGCTTCTTCGGTCCCTGACTCCGGGAGAATATTCCTTTCTTATTTGTTCGGAATCGATCCATACGGAGCCTGTCTGTATCGAACAGCCGCTTTCGGTAAAAGGTCTGCAGGTGGTTCCCCCGAGGATCAGCATTGCGAGAGGGAAGGCAGGTCATCTTTTATTGGTTATCAAGGGGCAACAAGGCATGCGGTATCGGGTGGAATCTTCCTCTGATTTTCAGACATGGGAATTTCTGGGTGCTGCAAGTGGCATCGAGACCAGTATTCCGCTTCCAACCAATCAGGATGGTGTCCCTTTGAACCTTTTCTATCGAGCATCCATCGCTCTCTGATTTGGCATTTTTTTCCTCTGTGCATAATGCATTGATTTCGTTATGAATACGTGTGTCTGTCTTCCATGACAGGTGAAATGACCGGCTTAATTGGCCTTAATCTTATGAATAAAGATTGTTTTTACGGATGTATTCCCGCTCTGATGACTCCCTGTAATGTGGATAGGAGTCCCAACCATGATGCGCTTGTGGACACAGCAAAACAACTGATGGATGCTGGAATGTCTGGAGTTGTTTATTGCGGTTCGATGGGGGATTGGCCTCTGTTAACAGACAAAGAAAGGCAAGCAGGTGTTCAGAAACTGACGGAAGCAGGTGTTCCTGTTGTTGTTGGCACAGGCGCCCAGAACACTCGTCTAGCAGAGTCACATGCACGGCATGCTGCAGAGGTCGGTGCTGCTGGCTTGATGATGATTCCACGTTTACTCTCAAGAGGAACCTCTCCCGCCGCTCAGAGATCACATTTTGCTGCCATTCTGGAGGCGGCACCCAATTTGCCTGCAGTGATCTACAACAGTCCCTACTACGGATATGAAACACGAGCCGATCTTTTTTTTGAACTTCAAAACCGTTACTCCAACCTTATTGGGTTCAAAGAATTTGGAGGTCGAGACTCACTGACCTATGCAGCAGAAAACATCACCAACACCAAACCAGATCTTGCGCTGATGGTTGGAGTCGATACACAAGTGTTTCATGGATTCATTCATTGTGGTGCAGTGGGGGCTATTACAGGTATTGGTAACGTTCTTCCGAAAGAAGTACTGCACTTTATCCGACTGTGCAAAGCAGCTGCTGGCGGAGATAGCCAAGCTCGCCGTTATGCTTCCGAACTCGATGAAGCTTTTACCGTTCTTTCCTCCTTCGATGAAGGTCCGGATCTGGTGCTATATTACAAGTATCTGATGGTTCTGGAAGGTTTTGAGGCCTTCAGACTTCATTTCAACGAATCGGATGCTCTGTCGTCAAGTCAACAGGCTTATGCGGAGGATCAGCTCAAACAGTTCAAGTCATGGTGGTCAAATTGGGAGGGGACGAGCTTTCTACCTGCTGGCTGCTAAGTGCTGGTAAACATTTTTGGCTGTAACTTTTCTCTGTTTCGTCCATGTCTCAACTTAATACAAGCGTGCGGGTGATTGATTCTCACACGGAAGGTGAACCCACTCGCGTGATCATTCAAGGTGGACCGGAGTTAGGGGAAGGTAGCATGCGTGAAAAGGCGGATCGATTTGAAAAACTATTTGATGACTTTCGCAAGTCAATGATTCTTGAGCCACGAGGTTCTGATATTTTGGTTGGAGCCTTGCTTTGCCCCTCCTCCAAGCCTGATTGTGCCAGTGGGGTCATCTTTTTTAATAATGTCGGTCTGCTTGGAATGTGCGGGCATGGAACCATTGGGGTCGCAGTCACTCTGGCTCATATAGGTCATATCCGCGAAGGAAATCACCGGCTGGATACGCCTGTTGGTGAGGTAAGTTTTGAACTCAAGGAGGGGAATTGTGTTACGATTGAAAATGTACCCAGCTGGCGCGCTAAGAAAGATGTGACCTTGGATATTGATGAGCTAGGGGAAGTCAAAGGGGATATTGCATGGGGTGGCAACTGGTTTTTCCTAACAGCCTTCTCTCCTTGTCCGTTGATAAATGAAAACACCGAAGAGCTTCAAAGAACAGCCATGAAAATTCGAAGGCATCTTGATCAGCATGGAATCACCGGCGACAATGGAGAAGCGATTGATCACATTGAAATGTTTTCAGCGCCGGTTGCCAGGGATGCGCACAGCCGTAATTTTGTGCTGTGTCCGGGAGGTGTTTATGATCGTTCCCCCTGCGGTACGGGAACCAGTGCCAAGCTGGCCTGTTTGGCTGCCGACAAGGCATGGGAATCAGGACATACCTGGATTCAGGAAAGTGTGATTGGAAGTCGGTTTGAAGGCACTTACAAGCGTATCGATGACAGGCGCATCATTCCATCGATCACTGGTAAAGCTTATGTCTACGGTGAAACAAACTTGATTCATTCTCCAGATGACCCGTTTAGAGCCGGGCGATATGGCTCACATGAATAAAGGAATTAAATGAGTCAAGGCATGAATGCATCCACAGGAAAAGTCCTGATTGTCGGTGGTGGAGTGATTGGAATTGCTTGTGCCCATTATCTGATGCGCAGTGGATTCAAAGTCACTGTTATTGATCAAGGTTCGATGGGAGGAGCGTGCTCTCATGGTAATTGTGGTTATATTTGCCCGAGCCACGTGCTTCCATTGACCGAGCCTGCAGCGTTGCGTGTGGCGATCAAATCCCTTTTTCAACCAGACGCCCCATTCCGAGTCAAACCTACATTTGAGCGCAAGGTTTTGCGCTGGTTCTGGGAATTTGCTCGCCGATGTCGACACCGCGTCATGCTGGAATCTGGACATCATCTGAAAGCCATCCTAGATGCTTCCATGCACGAATATCACTACCTCGTGAAAGAGGAGTCGATCGAATGCGAATGGAAATCATCGGGCTTGCTTTATGTGCATCAGACAGCGAAAGGGATGCATGAGTTTGCGAACACCGATCAATTGTTGAAGAACGAGTTCAACGTGGCAGCTCGTCGAGTGGAAGGAGATGAACTTCCGTTATTGGATCCTGCTTTGAAGCCTGGACTGGCAGGTGCCTTCCTTTACGAAGGTGATACCATGTTACGCCCAGATCATTTGTGTGCTGAGTGGAAACTTCAGTTGCAGGAGCAGGGAGTGGAGTTTATCGAACATTGTAAAGCGATTTCTATTGAACGGGAATCGCATC
>JBDQII010000329.1:0-5813 GCA_040264395.1 Verrucomicrobiota bacterium | reverse complement strand
CTACAAGCCCTTCGGGACTATCTTTGATTTGGCCCTCTCCTGGGAGGAAAAAAAAACAGCCTTGCCGAAACAATTTAAATAACTTTCAGCAAAGGGGTTTCAGACATCAAAAATGATGTGACCAACTCATCTGTAATCCTCTGTCTTGATGAACTTTTTTATTATCATTCCGTGCAGGCTTTTCAGAGATGCATGGCGTGAATGATAATCATCATCAGCTATCATCTGCGAAAGGTGGGTCGAGTAAAACGGAAGTCGTTATGCTTTCCTGAGCCCGTACTGGTTTGAGTAATCAATAAAGTGAAATTAATCAGGGTTGATGTGTTGCAGGAGGTGTAATCCTTCCAGAGTCAGATTTGGTCGGATGGCTGTAATGGATTGCAGGTTGCCAGCGATGAGTTCGGCGTAACCACCCGTCGCGATGACTGGAAGACTTTTCACCTTGAGTGAGTTGCTAAGTTCGGCAATCAACTCGCGAACCAAGCCTCGGTATCCGTGAACTGCCCCAATCTGCATGGCTTGCTGGGTGTTTTTACCGATCACTGCGCCTGGATTTTCAATTTTGATTTTTGGCAGCAAGGCGGTTTTTTCGTGGAGGTAATCGGTCATGACCGAGACTCCTGGTGCAATGATTCCACCTACATATTGTTTTTTTTCGTTCACGACATCAAATGTGACCGCTGTTCCGAAATCCACCACCACGGAAGGTGAGCCGAAGTAATGCGCCGCCGCCATGGCGTTTGCAATACGATCGGGACCGATAGTTTCTGGTTGTGGGTAATCAATACCAATGCCCACTGGGTTTCGATGGGTTAATTCGATGTAACCGTGCTTTAACGATAGTTTTCGCAAAAAGACCCTTGCACGTTCGGATGCTTTTGGGACGACACTGCAAAAGCCTGCCCAGATGAATGGAATGTCCAAGTTCCGTGGATGGCTGAGCTGATTGAAATCATTCTCAAGCAATTCTTCTGTTGAAAACTCATCAAAGAGAATCCAATCGTTGCCATCATGCCATCCTGTGTGGGTATGGGTATTACCAATATCGATCAGTAGACTTGCGTGTGGTTCAGTGGGCATGCTCTATTTGACTTTTCTTTTGTCGATCGTGACATCTCCTCCAGTTATACGTTCCAAGAGACCACTGTCAGTGCGCACCATCAAAGCGCCTTCGCTGTCCAGCGATTCAGCGTGTCCATCAATGATGCGGTCCATTTGGTGGATTCGAACGCGTTTTTGCAATGTAATGCACTGTGATTCCCATTCCTCTGATACCATTTTGAATTGTCCTTCACGGATGCGCCTGTAATCGTCATCAAGAGCTCTGAGAAGGTGGACGGCCAAACGTGAACGTAATATCGGCTTGCCGCATTCCAGCCGAAGCGAGGTGGCAAGGGGTTTGAGATCGTCAGGGAAATCCTCCTCGTCCAGATTCACATCCAGCCCTATACCAATGACGGCATGCAGAACCCTATCGGGTTCTGCACTCATCTCGGTGAGGACACCTGCAACCTTTCTTCCATTGATGAGGATATCATTGGGCCATTTGATTTGAGGTGTCAGTGGGGTTGTCTCACGTATGGCCCGTGCGAGTGCAGTTGCTGCGATGACCGTTAATTGAGTCATTTGAGGGGGTCTCAGGGCTGGTCGCAGCAGAACGGAAAACCAAAGCCCTTTTTTTGAAGGGGAAATCCATTGCCGACCAAGGCGACCTCGACCTTGAGTTTGAGACTCTGCAAAAATCACCAAACCCTCAGGTTCGCCTGCCAATCCGATTTGATCGACTAATTGGTTCGTAGAAGCAGTTTCCCTGAAAACACGTATCTGGTTTCCTATGATATGATCCCCACTGAGCTGTGAGGTGAGATCGTCAGCAATGAGTATATCAGGTACCTCTGTCAGTCTGTATCCCTTGTGTGGACCGGCATTAATGCCATAACCAAGGCTCCTGAGCTCCTCAATGTGCGACCATACTGCGGCGCGACTGATTCCCAGTTTCTGCGAAATATCAGTTCCGTGTACGCCCGTGCCGGCATCATTTCGGAGGGCACGTAAAATGTGACTTAGCGTGGACAACATCATTCAGGAAGTTGGAAATCCAGTGCGATATCGACGGCAGACGCTGAATGGGTAATTGATCCAACGGAAACATAGTCAACCCCCGTTTCAGCTATCTGGGTAATGACACTCAAGGTAACACCTCCGCTGGCTTCCAGCAGGCATCGACCTTGATTTGCCTCTACCGCTTTTGCAAGTAAGGAAAGAGGCATATTGTCCAGTAAAATAATATCTGCCCCGGCATCCATGGCGATCGTGGCCTGTTCCAATGTGTCGGCCTCGATTTCGATCTTCAGCGAGGGATACATGGCTCTTGCTTTTTCAAGTGCCATTGGAATGGTTTGATCATGTTTGAGACCCAGAGTGGCAAGATGGTTGTCTTTTATCATGATTTGGTCAAAGAGACCAAAGCGATGATTGGTGCCACCACCGCAGGCTACGGCGTATTTTTCAAAAACGCGCCAGCCAGGAGTTGTTTTTCGGGTGTCCAATAGTTTTGCCTTTGTATGCGAGATACGATCTACAAATTGCTGAGTGACAGTAGCAATTCCGGAGAGGCGTTGTACAAAGTTCAATGCGGTGCGTTCCGCTGTCAGAATGGCAGCCGCAGGTCCTTTGATTCGAAGCAAACAATCGCCCCGTTCCATCCGTTCACCATCGTTGTAGGTGGAGGTCATTTCAATTCTCTCATCAATCTGTTTGAATGTGGCACGGGCAAAATCCAATCCGCATAAAGTTAGATTTGTGCGTGCACGCATTTCAGCGATTGCTTCAGCATCCATCGGAATCACTGAAGCAGTTGTTGCATCGCCGGACCCGACATCTTCCTCGATTGCTTGTTCTACGGCTTTCTGAATTGTTTGATCGCCAATCTGCATGAGGTGGACATTAGGAAAATTGCTGAGTTTTGAATAGCGTAATTCTGCCATCTTCGACGCCATTCGATATTCAAATGCCATCTGGTATATCTGGATGGTTTTCGATGGGGGATCCCTCCGCCCGGCCTTGTGTCCAGGCTTTGAGGCCTTTCAGCCGTTCCATTCCAATGAGATAATAAACGCTTGGAATGGAGCTCAAATGTTCTTTGAAGACCGTTTGAACTTCTTTTTCGAAATTCAGCTCCGGATCTGACTTCAACCAATGTGATTGAATACGGCTGGCCAGTGCGATGCCGATGCGCTGGTGTCCAAGGATTGTTGGGTGCACATGGTCGATGAGAAACTCATTCCCCACTATTCCAAAGGCCGAATCTTCAGTGGCAAGTTCCTGAAGGTCGCAGAATGGAACAGACCAATTTTCCGCGGCTTGTTTCAACGTTGCGCGGAGAGCCGTGTTGACTCGTAATGGGCAGACATCCAGTTCCAGTGCTTGTTGAAAACATTGTTTGGCTTTCTGAAAATGACTTTTTTGAAGGTATGCCTGACCTAACGCATACCAGGTGGCCGCATACCCTTTGTCTATTGAAAGGGCTTGCTGCAGTTGGGCGATGGCCTTATTCAAATCATCTCTCATATAGTCTGAGGCCGCCTTCAAGTGTGATTTCCACTTATGCGATTCTTCTTTATTCAGGGTTTTCGATGCTTCAGACTTAAAGGGTGGGGAATCCTTGAGATTGAAGCATGGGCTGAGAAGCATTACCGGCACACGACGATCGCTGCAAATCCTGAGCATGCGGTGAATATTCAGGTGAAAATGGTCTTCGACTGAAGTTTGCCATGCCTCATTTCGATGATACCGTTCGATACCTCTTTCATAATCAAGCATCGCGTTTACCTGTCCGTCCAGGGTTGAATGGGGTGTATCAGTTGACCGATTGTGACTCGCCAATGAGATAACAGATTGAATCAATCGGGAGGTGCGTGCGAAATGCAAAAAAGGATCGAGTGATGCAGCGAACTTCTTGGTAAAGCGATAACTCCTGTCTTCAAGGAATTCATTGTTCCCGGTGCAGACAAGGATGAGGTCGGGGTCGTATTGATTCAGGCATTCCTGGAGAACGGGAACCAGACGGTAGCTTGCGTAAGAAATACCCCCGCAGTTAATTACTTCAAATTCCTTTTCCGGATTTTGGGTCTGCAGTGCCAGCCTTAACCATGATGTAAATGAAGTTTCGACTGAATAGGGGCGACCCTGAACGGTTGAACCTCCCAGGCAGAAAATACGGAAAGTATCGCTGCTTTTTTTGTGAGAAAATGTATTTTGTGCAAATGATCTGAGTTTATTTTTTCGGATTCGAAATGTTGCATTTGAAGGGTTTAGTTCAAATAGAGGCTGGTTTGAGCTGAAACCGATAAACGGGTCAAAATTTGGCTCCAACCATTTCGGGGTTAATATTCTTAGTGCGGCTTCCACAAGAAGGAGTGGAAGTAATACAAGGAGGATCGTCGAAATTCGAAAAATCCAACGTTTGTGGAGGCGAGGCAAGTGTAAGAAAAAGGGACGACCTTTTTGGCCGTCCCTTCGAGAGTCTTCAGGCATACTTAAAAATCAGACAACCACTGTCTTGCCTGGAATGGCAGTGGCATACATGCCATCAGGACCGGGCAGCGATTTAGGCATCGCATCCCAAGTGAATTGTTCTGGAAGTAAACTGATTCCGGAGTTGATCGCATCTTTCCATTGAACCACCTTACCAGAGTAAGTTGCCATCCTGCCGAGGATAGACGTCATACTGCTTTTCGCTCCGTATTCCGCCTCATTGTAGGCTACGTTGTTGCGGATAGCATGAAATAAATCATCGTGCTCGACCTGATAAGGGTTTTTCCCACCACGGAAAACACGATCCCCATTGATCATGTAACGTCCAATGTTGGCGCTTCCCTTGCTGCCGTGAGCGTGTTCGGAGACGCTGTTCCAACACCCAACCTGATGACGGCATTGGCTATACATGCGCGATCCATCTGCGTATTCAAATTCAACCGTGTGATGATCAAAAATTTCACCATAATCAATGCCTACACGCACCTCTGCACCGCCCATGCCATTGGCGTTGACAGGGAAATCCCCCTTGAGCCAGTTGATAACATCAAGATTGTGAATGTGTTGCTCCGTGATATGATCACCACAAATCCAGTTGAAATAATACCAGTTGCGCATCTGATATTCCATTTCGGTAATCTTACGGCCGTACTGCGCCTCCAAGTCGGCCCGCTTACGCACCCAGGGAGTATTACCATTCCAATAAGCGCGCATGGTGTTGATGTCTCCAATAGCACCATCCTGCAGTTGCTTGATGGTTTCGATATATCCTGCCTGATGGTGGCGCTGCAATCCGACACCGACTTTCAGATTCTTTCGCTTGGCTTCTTCAGCTGCAGCGAGAACCTTTCTCACTCCGGGAGCGTCGGTGGCTACGGGTTTTTCCATGAACACGTGTTTGCCCTGCTTGACAGCTTCCTCGAAGTGGATGGGGCGAAAGCCCGGAGGGGTTGCCAGAATGACAACATCCGCCAGTTCGATGGCCTTCTTGTAGGCATCAAAACCAATGAATCGTCGATCTTCCGGGACGTCGACTCGATCCCCGTGTTTGCGTGCTAGGTTCTTCAGGCTGCCCTCAAGGCGATCTCCGAAAGCGTCGGCCATTGCAACGAGCTTGAGGGGGCCTTGATCGTGGGTGTTTAACGCCTGATCTGCTGCACCTGAGCCGCGCCCACCACAACCGATGAGGGCAACTTTCAATTCGTCATTCTGCGCCGCGAAGACGCCGTGGTTCAACGCCATGGATCCTAAAACACTTCCACCCACTACAGTGGATG
>JBDQII010000328.1:0-5820 GCA_040264395.1 Verrucomicrobiota bacterium | reverse complement strand
TCTGATGATTCAGAATTGGCGCGACGTCTGGAATCAAGGTGATTTTCCGTTTTACTGGGTTCAGTTAGCCGATTTCAGATTGGAAAAGGATCTGCCGGCTGAGAGTGACTGGGCTGAGCTCAGGGAAGCGCAAACCATGACCATGAGCAAGCTGGCCAACACAGGTGAAGCGGTCATCATTGACCTGGGAGAGGCTGAGGACATCCATCCAAAAAACAAAGAAGATGTCGGCAAGCGCCTCGCCCGCTGGGCTCTCGCAAAGGATTACGATTATGACCTGGTCTATCGCAGTCCGATCTATCAATCAATGGATCGGCAAGGTAGCAAGATCACACTGACGTTTGACCATGTGGGTGGCGGCATGGATTTGTTTGACGTTAACACTCCCATTGGCTTTACCCTCGCAGGAGCGGATCAGCAATTCGTGCGAGCGGCGGCAAAGATCATCAACAGAACACAGATAGAGGTGTGGAGTGAATCGGTCTCCAATCCGGTAGCCGTCAGGTATGCCTGGGCGGACAATCCCGTCTGCAATGTGCAGAACAAGGAAGGATTACCACTGACACCATTCCGCACAGACGACTGGCCCGGGATCACTGTCGACAATCATTGATATTTCCTGAAGTCCTTGTATGGAAAAAGAAAGGCGCATCCAATGATGCGCCTTTCCCGTGCTTGGATCTGCAGTTCAATTCAAACAGTCTTTGATTTGCTTTTCACGCCGGACATCAGGAAATCGAGGTAGTGAGACAAGCTGTCTTTAAGATCCTTCCGCGGGATGATGGCATCGATCAAACCGTGATCACACAAAAACTCAGAGGTCTGGAAACCCTCGGGCAAATCTGCCTTGGTGGTGTCCTTGATGACACGTGGCCCGGCAAAACCAATGCGAGCGGCCGGTTCCGCGACAATCAAATCGCCCACACTCGCAAAACTGGCCATCACGCCCGCCATGGTTGGGTCAGTTAATACACTGATGAATGGTAATCCCTGCTTGCCGTGGTAGGCCAGCGCACCGCAGGTTTTTGCCATCTGCATGAGACTGAACATACCTTCATACATTCGAGCTCCACCACTGGTGGAACAGATAATGACAGGTAAACCCAATTCGGTTCCTTTCTCAATCAATCGAGTCAATTTCTCTCCGACGACAGATCCCATGGAGCCGCCATTGAAGCTGAAATCCATGACACCAAGAGCGATTTGATGATGATTCATTGAACCCAGCCCAGTGATCACCGCATCCTTGAGCCCGGTTTTCTGCTGATTTGCTCCGATCTTGCTCATGTAGCCGGGAAACTCCAACACGTCTACGCTGGACATGTTTTCATCCATTTGCTCAAAGTCATCGGCATTGACAAGTGAATGCACACGCTCCCAGGCCGTCAGTGCAAAATGATGGCCACAAGTGAAGCAAACATTCAGTTTGGCTTCTAGTTCCTTGTCATAGATCATCTCATTGCACTTGGGGCATTTCGTCCAAAGCCCTTCTGGAATGACTCGTTTTCGTGGCCCCCCGGTCAAAGGACGAGGCCGTTTCAGCATCACCTGCTCAGACGCACCTGACAAGGGCGTCACTGTCGGCTCTTTGGCCTCAACGCCAGGGATACTGCGGGTCGTAAATTTGGTATCATGCTTTTCTGGAGATTTACTCATCTTGTTGCAATTTCTAAAATTCTTTTACCAAAGGTTGTTAAACATTCTCGTTATATCGAGGCCTGATTCAATTTCCCATCACTCCCAGCCCACGAGCCAGCGTCCAGACATGCACCGATTGGGCGCCTGCACACATGCAGACGCGCGCGCACTCATTGACAGTCGCGCCGGTCGTAAACACATCATCGATCAGGAGAATCCGGCGATTTGAGATTGTCTCGACATCAACCACTTCAAAGGCCTTCGCCATGTTGACAGCCCTCTCTTTCCGACTGAGCATAGTTTGTGAAGGCGTGTGAGCAACCCTTTTTACTACTCCTTCAAGGCAAGGCAACTTTAAGCGAACCGCCATACTTTGGGCAAGGAATGCGGATTGATTATATCCACGCTCACGCTGCCGCACGGAATAAAGCGGTACCGGAAGGACGACATCCCAGGTATCAATGACACGGTCGTTGAACAGCGCATCCCCCATCAAACGCTCAAAAAGAGGTTCCAGCCAGCGGGCATTGGCGTATTTATAACGGTGTAACATATCCAACATCAGTGTATTGGCAACGCATGCGGACCTTGATGAAACAAAGAATAAACGGACATCGTGACAATTCGGGCATTGGAATGCCTGATGTATTTCCCCTTCAAAAGGAAGTCCACAACGATGACAGAAAGGAGCCTGAACAGACATGATGCCCCGTTGACAAGCTTCACATACAAACCCCTGCGAAGGTATGGCAGTGGAATCAAGGCAAACCTGACATACTTCAGGATAAAACAGGCGGACCGGTCCATCGGCAGCTGTTTTCAGGATGTTTTTCAAGATTCTGAGAAGAAATACCATGCAGTAAATTCACAAAAGACTTTTAAGCTATTAATAAAAATCCTTGATCCCTCCAAGGTCTAAAACTAACACTTGAAACATGAAAACTGGAACGGAACGAGACACATTGAGCATGGTTTCTGCTCTTTTGAAGGCATGCTGAATCTCTTTGGCCGAAAGAATCCATCTGAAGGCGAAGCCGTTGGACCGGGTCCATTCGGCCCGTACAAACTTCATGAACTCATCAACAGTGGTGGGATGGCTGACCTTTGGTTGGCCACAAACCCGGAGGGCCAGACAGTCGCGGTCAGGCTTCTCTTATCCAAATTAAAAACGGATTCCATTGCCCGAAAACGATTTATCGCAGGCTGCGAAATCCTTGCTGATGTCCATAACCATGAATACATCATCCACTACGTGGAGCATGGCAAACTTCATGGTGAGCACTTTCTGGTCATGGAGTATGTTGAGGGGCTGAACTTGAAGGAAGCCATGGCTGATGAAACCATGGATTTAAGCGAACTCATCGGCAACATATTGATCGACAGCGCGGAAGCTCTTGAACATGTGCATGACTGCGGTTACATGCATCTTGATTTCAAACCAGAGAACATCCTCGTGTCGCGCAACGGTAATGTGCGCCTGCTTGATTTCGATCTTTCCCAGGCACGCCCTGAAACACCGATCAAGTTACAGAAAAACCCCGGTACCCCTGCCTACATGGCTCCCGAACAATTACAGCGCGAAGCCATCGATCACCGGGTAGATATATTTGCCTATGGGGTCATGGCTTACGAGGTCTTGACGGGCCAGAAGCCCTTTCAAGGACAATCACCCGACGAAATCCTTCGCAAGCAAATCCATCGAGGGAAAGATTTCATTCCTCCAAGGGATGTGAATCCACATATTCCAGTCGGAGTTGAAAAAAGTATTTTGAAAGCACTGGAGCCCGACCCAAACAGGCGCCATGGACTGGTCAGTGTACTTCTTCATGAATTGAAAACCGCGCTTTACGTTTGAGCGGCAGGATTTTTTACCTTTTGAAATCGAGTTGCATTCCGTAAAATGCGATCTTACCCCTTGACGCACAAAACTATCAAAGATCATGAAACGATATTTGACATTTCTATTGGGCTGCATGTTGCTTGCCCAATCAACGCAAGCAGCCAACTGGCCGCAATGGCGAGGTCCGAATTTCAACGGATTCACAGACGAAAGCAACCTTCCTGAGCGATGGTCCAAAACTGAAAATCTGGCATGGACAAAGGATTTGCCGGGAAGCAGTGCGGCTACACCGGTGATTTGGGAAGATAAAGTGTTGGTTTCTTCTACAGACGAAACCAATCAGACCCTGCTTGCGATTTGTCTGGATCGCAAAACTGGAACCATACAGTGGTCCAATAAGGTTGCCGTCGGTATGAGGCGCGATGACCGGAGCAATTTCGCCTCCCCCTCCCCTCTCACGAATGGCAAACAGGCCATTTTCTTTTATGGCAACGGAGAACTCGTTGCATTCGACATGGATGGAAAAAAGCTTTGGGGCTTCAATCTCGAGAAGAAATGGGGAGAATTCTGTTTCCAATGGACATTCAGCAGCACGCCCTTGCTTTACGAAGACACGCTTTACATTCAGGTTTTACAGCGAGATATACCGGTCCATGGCCGAGGCTTTAAAGATAAACCAAACGAGTCCTACATCGCGGGTCTCAATCCAGCGACAGGTGAAGTCAAATGGAAAACACTGCGCCCCAGCGATGCTCGAATGGAGTCGTTGGAAGCCTTCTCAACCCCAATGCCCTACACGCACGACGGAAGGACTGAAATTCTAGTGGTAGGTGGGGATGACATCACAGGGCACGACCCTGAAACTGGAAGAGAGATCTGGCGATGGGGAACGTGGAACCCAAAACGAATCACCCACTGGCGACTGGTGCCTTCTCCCATTGCCGGAGCAGGGATTGCGCTGGCATGCGCACCCAAGAAAGATCCAATTTATGCGGTGAAGCTGGGCGGCAAGGGTAAACTGAACGATGGCGCACTTGCCTGGGTAAGCAATGATCAACGCAGTCTGAGTTCCGACGTTCCTACCCCTGCTTTTGCATACAAGGACTTTTTCATTTTAAGTGATGTGCGAGGCGCACTTTCCCGAGTAAATCCGAAAACAGGCGAAATCAAGTGGTCTCTGGAACTGCCTGGACGCAGCAAGTTTGAAGCTTCTCCACTGGTGGCCGATGGAAAGGTTTATCTCATGAATTTCGCTGCAGATGTCGTGGTGGTGGATGCCAGCAACGGGACCATCAAGGCAACGATTCCAATGGGTGAGCGCGGCGACAATATGACGCGCTCCATGATCACAGCGGCCCATGGAAACTTGTTTATCCGAGCCAACAACAAACTTTACTGTGTAGGTAATTAAAACAATCCGATTAAAATGAAAAATATGAGAAACAAAATCCTTGTCGCATGCCTCATGTCACTCATGGCATTCCAATGCTCCGCCACAGCTGCAGACTCCGGAAAAAAAGAGGACAAAGCACCTGAAATAGTCACACCCGGCAACAATCACTCGGCACCTTCAGATGCCATCGTGTTATTTGATGGATCAAACCTGGACGCATGGCAGAGCGGTGACGCTGCAGCCAAGTGGAACCTGATCTCGTCGGAGTCTGCCATGGAAGTCAAAAAAGGCACGGGTTCCCTGAAGACGAAGCAATCATTTGGCGATGTGCAATTGCACATTGAATGGGCTTCTCCCAGTGAAGTGAAAGGGAACGGTCAAGGCCGGGGTAATAGTGGTGTTTACTTGCAGGGACGCTACGAGATTCAGGTGCTGGATTCCTTCAACAATGAAACCTACTTCAACGGACAGGCAGGTTCCTTCTACGGAAACGCAGCACCTCTGGTCAATGCCTCGCGACCTCCCGGAAAATGGCAAACATATGACATCATTTTCATTTCCCCCAAACCTCAGAAGGATGGTTCGGTCAAACCAGGCTCCTTCACGGTATTGCACAACGGAGTCCTCATTCAGAACCATACACCCATCAAGGGGGGCGCTACGACGGCTGCGGCTTTCAAGGGCGTGGCTCCTCAAGGCCCGCTTGTCTTGCAGGATCACGGGAATCCTGTCCGATTCCGTAACATCTGGATTCGCGAATTAAACAAGTAAGATTCGGAACTCTTTTCTGAAGGCGACTCCGCTTGGGACAAGGGCTTTTGCCCTCACCCCGGAGTCGCTTTTTTGTTGAAGAAGCTGTTGTGGAAATCCGTTTTGCCCGATTTTGTCCGCCGTCTAGACATCAATCACATCATCATCATCCCATCCAGCCTGGGGTTTCACATGGGGC
>JBDQII010000327.1:0-5855 GCA_040264395.1 Verrucomicrobiota bacterium | reverse complement strand
GCCCAGCAATGTTCCATCAGGCAATGCAAATGATACCCGCCATGCGATTCCTACCGGTTTACCATTCAAGGTCACAAGCCCACCGCTGTTGATGTTGGATAATTGAATAACACCTTGAGCGCTGGCATCAGCAAACGCGATCAGCAAAAGGAAAATTGTAACTGTTTGTTTCATGATGAAATGGGTTGTGATCATTTATAAATCCAATATGAACCATTGAAAAGTATGGAACAGCCGATCACACAGAAAGCCTTTATTGGGCACAAAACTGCTGTGCTCGTACATCGGTAAAGCTCAATATTTTTCAAAAGGAAAACGCCATCTACCCTGGTCAGGCAAATGGCGCTTTGTAAGAGTATTTACAAACCCATAATCCACCTCTGGCATGGCTCAATACATACCCATTATTTGATAACCACTGTCCACGTAAAGGACTTGTCCAGTGATAGAAGCAGAGCCTTCACTAGCCAGGAAAGTCCCCGTTGCTCCCAGCTCTTCAGGGAGCACATTGCGCTTCAGGGGAGAGTTGGCCTCATAATGTTTGAGCATCGCTCCAAATCCGGAAATCCCTCGGGCCGCTAATGTGTTCATGGGCCCTGCACTGATGCAATTGACTCGGATTTTTTTCGGCCCAAGGTCATAGGCAAGGTAGCGTGTTGATGCTTCCAGTGACGCCTTGGCAACACCCATGACGTTGTAATGAGGCACCACCTTTTCAGCTCCATAATACGACATGGCAACAATGCTGCCTCCATCCGTCATCAAGGGAGCAGCACCGCGTGAGAGAGCCACCAATGAATAGGCAGACACATCGTGGGCTACTCGAAAGGCTTCCCGACTCGTACTCAGAAAATCACCTTCGAGTGCGTCCTTCGGCGCGAATGCAATGGAATGCAGCAACAGATCCAGTTTGCCATGTTTTTCCTTGATCTGCGCAAAAACTTGATCGATCTGTTGGTCAGAACTGACATCACAAGGTAACATCAAGGTGTCTTCACCAAATGTTCCCACCAGCTGTTCGACATTGTCCTTCAAACGTTCACCCTGATAGGTGAAGATCAATTTTGCACCAGCATCTTTCCAGGCCTTTGCGATCGCCCAGGCAATCGAGCGTTTGTTGGCCACTCCAGCAACCAAACCGATTTTTCCTTTTAACGTACTCATAATATATACTGCCTCATGATTGACCCTGAAAGGTTCGCAAGTCAATGATAGGCTTAAGCAGAAATAGCCAGACTCATTTCGAAGGAATCACAGGAAGCTTCAAATATGAAGGGTGAGCAGCATCATGATAAATGGTCTGATGCGCGGGAAGTAGCTTCACATCCGTTCCGAAGGGCAGGCCGGAATTGGGGTTACGATCATATCTTGGAAAATTGCTGCTCGAAACTTCAAGCCGAATACGGTGCCCTGGCAGGAATACATTGCTGGTGACCCACAAATCTAATTCGTATTCCACGATACTCCCGGGCTCGATCAACATGGCCTGATCCATGCCGTTGCGAAACCGTGCGCGCACAATACCGTCACAAAGGTTATAGGCCTTGCCGTCAGGATGCACATCCACCAGCTTGGCTGTAAAATCCGTATCACGCGCCGAACTGGCGGCAAACAGGGTCATCTTGACCGGACCGGTCACTTCGATTGATTCTTCCAAAGGTGGCGTCGTGTAGGTCAACACATCAGGACGTTTTTCGACTTCGCTTTGATCCATGGGGCCTATCGGCGCTCCAACCAGATTGTTACCGCCTGTGGTGGGGACAGGATGGTCCCCGTGGTAAGTATAAACATCACTGGATTCGGTCCCTGGCATTTGCGTATCCAGCAGACCATCACTGCTGACAGACCCAGCTCTGCCATCACTGTGAAGGTAAAAGGGCGTCCATTGAGTGCGTTTCAAAGGCCATTCGTTTTCAGCGCGCCACTGATTACTCCCCATCACAAACAAATAGTATGGCGGCCAATCTTCCACACCGGTTTCCTTATCCCTCAACCAATATTGAAACCACTCCATCTGCAGTTGAGCTGGATCGAGCCGAGCCGATTCACCAAAATCCAGTTGTCCTGTTTTGCGTCCTCCAGGTCCGTGGGCCCAGGGCCCCATGACGACAAACTGATTTCGACGGGCCAATTTATCGTCAGACGATGCACGCACCTGATCTACCAGATCGATGGTTGCCTTGGAAAAAATATCAAACCACCCTCCTATATTCAAAACGGGAACTTTTACTTTTGAAAAATCATACCCCATGCCACGTCGCCTCCAGTAATCATCATAACGATGATGTTTGATCCAATCATTGAGGTAGGTCACCTTAGGTTTAAACTGGTTCCCAAACTCCCGCAAAGGGAGAAAAGCATAAGCCTTTGCCATGTCCTCGGACCCCATGACAATCCCACCGACCGAAGCTCCCCACCCCATGAGTAAAGCTAGTTGATAGGCACCACCATCATAGGCAAGTTCATTGAACACATTTCCGAAAGGCACAGTTGGAACCATCGTCTTGAGGTATGGGCTTCCTTGTGCCACTGAGGCCCATTGGGTCCAACCTACATAAGAACCTCCTGATGTTCCGATTTTCCCGTTACACCACGATTGCCCCCCTACCCATTCCTGAGTATCAAAACCATCGTCGGGATCATGGCGGAAAGGATCCCACTCGCCTTCGGAAAGGCCTCGGCCACGACAATCCTGAACCACCATGGCAAATCCAGCGACAGTGTATCGAGTGGCCTCGCCCCACTGTTCCCCTGGCTTTCCATAGGGTGTGCGCATGAGGATCACTGGAAATGACCCTTTGGCGTTCGGCTTGTAAATATTTGCTGCGAGACGTGTCCCGTCTCGCATGGGAATCATGACATCTTTTTCAAATAGGTAAGGTACATCCTCAGCGAGAACCGGCGGCAGCAAACTTAAGAAGAAAGAAAAAAAGATACCACTGAAGGCATTCGGATAAGGAAATGAAAAACGAAAAGACAAAGGGAAGGATGCTTGGAGCTTCATGGCACCTCTGAACTTGGATGCGCATTTCAGGATGTTCAAGAACATAAGGAAAGCAGGGGAAACCAAGGAGACAACAGAACACTCGCTTGCCCCGGATATCATGAAAACACAAAAATATACATCATCCCTTTTGATCCTTGCAGGTATTCCCGGCTGCCTTGCCTGAGCGCGGTCAATTCCCCATGTCGGTGCTCAAGACAAAACGTCCCCGGAGATCAATCGCTCTGAATGGAAGCCAGAATGGAAATCTGGATCAAGTGAAATCGATTGCGGAAACAAAGGCTGCTTTTCCCAGAATAGAATAAACCAACAAGCGCTCCTGAGGTCTGAAACCCATGATCAAGGCTGTGAATCTGTCGCGCCTGCTGCGTTTTCCTTCACCCGAACGATACGTTCTGCCCTGTGCCATTTCCCATTCACATCGGTTGCCCTGACCTGCAAGGCATGGACTCCCACTCCTATGTCCGGATTCAGCCTCCCTTTCCAAAGGTGCCGTGAATCGACTGGCGCTGAAATCCTATTGTAGGGGGAAGGGGGAGTTTCTGGCTCACGATCAAACACGGCTTGATGATTCGGATCTTTTTCGAGTGATTTGTCCATAGTCTGCCAGTTACCCTCACTATTCCACCGCACCTGAACAACCGAATCATCCCAACCGTTGAAAACGTTGACGTAAACAAGGGTTTCTTTGACATTTCCCAGTTCAATGCTGTCGGGAGCAAACACAGACATTTGAAATTCTTCGGGGCCACGAGCCGCTTTGAAAACGATTTCAGGCTTCCGATTTTCGGAGAATTTAAGAATCGTATAACCGTTCGGTGCACCGTCTCGCATGGTAGTGTGCGGAACACCCCATTCATCAGGCAAACCACTCCACCAACTGCCACTGACCGTTACATTGATCAAATGATGATGCGGCTTGGCCCCCATCCAACCATCTTTTTTACGGATCAATTGATGCGCTTGCCAATGAGTGTGTCCGGAAATGGAAAAGGTATAGGGACGATGCTCGATGAGTCGATACAGATCCTCACGGTTTGCCATGTTGGTCAGTGGGATATGCATCATGAGGACGACCAGCTTATCTTCTGAAACCAATGCAAGATCGTTGCGAATAAAATCCAGTTGAGTTTGTTCGATACCACCACTGTAGCTGCCTGAACCCTCCGGCTTGGCTCCACCCCAGAGAATGTTATCAAGCACAAGGAAATGCACCGGACCATAATCAAACGAATAATAGTTTGGTCCATATGTGCGTGTGAAGGTTTCATCCGAATCGGCATCCTCTGCTGAATCGTAGTTAATATCATGGTTACCGATCACATTGTACCAAGGTATCCCAATCAAGGCGATGGTTGCGTTCAGAGGCTCGAATACCGCCAAATCATCAAATACGATATCACCCAGGGTCACTCCAAATTTAGCAGAAGTTCCTATTAATTCTTCGACAACGTCATGCCCGATGTATTCCACTTCACGGACATTTCTGGGTTGCGGATCACCAAAAAATACGGCTTCAAATTTTTCTGGTTCCTGAGCCTGTATAAGCGGAAAATCAATAGAGGAAGGTAATGGTCCTGTGGGTGCAATACCCGGAAAACTTTGGTCAGGTGAGCCTGCTGGTTTGTGGGTGTAGAAAAAGCGCGGCAGTTGATGCCCATTTACAGGCGTCATCCAATCACGCGGTTTGATGACGAAGAATGTGACATCCTCATCACTCGGCAATTCCCATCGTCCCTCTTCGTCCGTCGTAGAAATTTCCAATTGATTTGAAACCTGGACACCGGAAACCCCTGGTTCGCCTTGATCACGCTGTCCGTTACGATTTTGATCATGATAAACCACACCTCGTGCGAGATCAGCTTGTACGGCCAAGGTGCCAAGCCCCAGGAAAGTAACTGTGATGATTTCGTTCATTTTACTGAAGGAAAGAAATCTGAGTTTCGTAAACATGGAGAGCATTATGGACAGGCAAGGTATCCAGTCACCAATAATCTGAGGGAATACGCAAAAATCAGGAAGCACACACAGCACGATAGATTCCCGGAAATCGGTAGGTAATGGAGGCAAGAATCTGTCATGGTATGGCATGAGTCTGATGCAAGGGTGGCAATTTGCGTTTTTTGATTTGGATCATCGGTGATTGCCTCAGAACCGTAAGAATCTCCTACATAAGATTGGCCGAAAATCCAAGGCGCCCCATCCCTGTGTCGATTTTCAAATGAAGGAAAGCAAGTCCATTGCGTTTTCCCGCAGCTTCTTGGATGCGCAGAAGTTCACGAGTAGAAAAAACAGTCAATCGAACGCTCTGTATAATGACTTATCCATGGCAGATTGTTTTGCAAACAATCCAGATCCTCTTCAACCCAGCATCGTTGATTGTGAGTCATTGCTCTGAACTCGCACCATGGAAATGAATATCATCGGGCAGAGAAATACGCGCAGGGGGCGCTTTGACAAAAGTCGTTGGCCGGAGGTAAATGGGCTTTAGATCTGGGGATCCCGGCTCGCGCAGCACATTTTCTGATTCTTGAAGTAAAGATGACGCATCCGGACTTCCTTCCAGCAAGGAAATATCGCCGGGAGGCTTTCCATGGAACCAGCGCTGAATATCCGCCCCCACATACACATCATTTTCAGATTCCTCGTGGATCAATTGTTCCGGGTTTGCAATGGACAATGCTTGAACAGTGTGTGTCGAGCCCTCTTTTCCCTTTTCATACACGGCATGGTAACATTCACCTCGTTGAGCATCGATGAGCGTGTGCACACGCGAAATCGAATGCTCACTGAAAGTTTTCCGGGCAAGAACACGATCACTGGGAACCCCGATGAGTTTCGCTTCGTTGGC
>JBDQII010000326.1:0-5856 GCA_040264395.1 Verrucomicrobiota bacterium | reverse complement strand
GAATCGCACCTGCCGGTTTTACTGATGATTGAGGAACTGATGGTAACTCAAAAATTACTACCCATGAGGAATCACTTATTTCCAAATCAAGGCGGCATCGATACTCACCTTGGATGCCTCCTGCTTGTTGAGGCCTATTTGCTCAAGTAGAAGTGTGCTGACTGCAATGACAGAGCCAAGTTCAGTAGCATCCTCAGCATCACAACCGATGCGCTCAAGCAGCGCGGCTGTGAGCGTGCTCATGGCTTCAATGACAGCCACATCCTGATCATTCAGGCCATCTTTAAGCCATTGCTTCCCTGATTCCATGGCGTCTGCGGAGATTTCCTTGATTTTCAAGGCTTCGATCGTCAAGGACTTTGATTCCCGATCAGTCAAGCCTGCAGCAAGAACCAGTTCGTTGAGTTGATCGTGCGTGGGTGTCCAGTCGACATGTTTGTCTTTTTTCTCAGGAGAGTGACCAGGCTCAGTGGGTTCCGTGCCTTCGGCATACAAGGGTGATCCCATGGGCGTTGGCTTGTTGTCATGAGGGAACTCGTGTTTGTCGGTGTCAGTCTTGGTTTGCCCTGGTTTCTCATGACGTTTGTTGTCTCCATTGTCATCCTCGTGAGGCTTTTTGTTTGTATGTGGATCCTTCACTGGAACCACAAGCCCATCCATAACCATTTTTTCTGCGGGATCATTCAAAATGGCAACATCAGGATCCTGAGGGTTCGGATTCTCGGCGGGAGGGTTGACTTCTCTGGCGGCATAGATGATGTCATCCATGGCAAAGATGTCTCTGCGGCCGGGGTCACCGTCTTCCAGGTTCTCGGAGAACTTCACTGCCTTGATCCAGCAGTCTTTCTGCGCCACATCGGATACGACATATCCAAGAAACTGGATGCCGCCCACATCCCGCGGACCAACTGCCAGATCGGCGGTGCGAGTTTCGACAATGCCATCGGCGCGCAGGATATTCAGTTCCACCTGACGTTTGCCTTCTTCCAGTCCCATGACATACATGCCTACGGCTGCGACGGGACGTTTGAATTCCATTTTCATGCCTCCTTCATGTTTCTCACTGGGCATGACTTCCAGGAAATGTCCACCTGCAGGCGTGGTATTGACACCTCGGTCGGTATCATTGTCAGCATCCATGTCACCGATTCCGGGTTCATCGGGCCCACCCCAGTGACCATTGTTGTGGAGCATGAAAAGCACTTTGTTATCGGCTCCACTGTATTCGACCATGCCTTTGGCAGTCCCGGAAGATGGGTTGCCTGAGGCTCCCAAAGCTGGCGATGTATAAGTGCCACCGGCATAGGGGGCCCCGGCACCGGCAAACAGGTCGCCTGTTCCCACAACTGGACTCCAGCCATTGGGCGTGTCGAACGTGATCAACTGATGGTCCATTCCCATACTGTGGATACGGCTGATGAAGAGATTCTGAGCATTTTCGGCCGAGGGGTAAGTCCAACCTGTGACCAGAGGTTGTGGACTGCCTCCATGGGCTGGTCCATCAACATGTGCGGTGTAAAGATCAAGTTCACATTCAGGATTGACCGGCACTTCTTCCTGACAGATATGGTCGATCCAGAGTTCCTGACCTCCCAGGGTGAATTGAGCGATGGAAACTCCATGAATGAGTAATTGTCCTTTGTCATTTCCCAAACCGCCGTAGGCCACCTCAAGGGTTGCACCTCCGAGCACGGTACCATGCAAGTCCATGAAATTGGCAACATTGGACTGCATTCCGTTGACGGAAACGTTGATGTTTCCTCCATATTCACCGAAGAGGATAGAGATGCTGGAGGGTGCTGGACCCAGTGGTTTGAAGGATAAATTGATGTTGTTCACCTGCACTTCGTGTCCCATGTGTCCTGCGTAACCATCGTGCCCAATGTGGGCATGACCACTGCTGGTCGTTGTACCTGAAGCGTATTGGAAATCGATGGCAGACACCTTGAACCCGTAAGTGCCGGAGGTGTTCCATGTCGTGAAATGATCCCCCACGGTGTATGTTGCCCCGAAAGGCACATCTTCGAATTCCACACAATCACCTCGCGGGTCAACAGGGTCAATTGGGTCAATTGGGTCGATTGGGATCACAGGAATAACAGGATTGATTGGATCAAGGTTTTCCAGGATACCATAAGGAGCATCGGCTTTGGCGGGCTTGGGTTGGTAGATGGGTTCAATGATCCCCTGAGGGTTGTCCTGACTCGGTAGCTCGTATGGTTTTGAGATATCGTGAAGTTTTTTGCTCTCGAAATCATCGACTGGTTTCACCAGGTTACCGATTTCCTTTTGGTATCTGGCCCTTGAGGGGCGTTTGACCTCCTTTGTTAGGCTTGAGGCTCGACTTGACGTATTACTTTTTGTGGGTTGCGGTTTGTGCAAGCGCTGAGCTTCCAGCGTGTATTGAGATAAAGTAATAGCTGCCAAAAGAGTCACAGCTGTTTTTTTGACGATGCGTTTATGTTTCATGGCTTTTATCTTTCTGTTGCTTTCAACAAAATTGATAGAGCCATTTCTGGACCATTATCATTTTCGAGAATAAAGGCATGTCAGATGGGGAAGGATCAGTGTCTCACTCCACTTGGGTGGCCATGCCCTCATTGATCTGCAGTTATCAGCAATTTGGGCAGGAGACTTGCATGTCAGTTCAGCGTATTTCGAAGACTCTGTTATAAAAAACGGTTCGAATTATAGTGGACAGTCAAGTCGTTTGATGGAATTCTTCACAACCGTAACCCATTGTTGTTTTGATACAAACCGAAATATGTGTCGCCATAGGTAGTGGGGAAAACACCACGAAGCCACAAAAGATTAAACTAATTTCTACTCAATGAACGAACATATCCCGAACAAAATTCGTGATGGGCTGACAACGCTCGTCGAAAACCTTGATACAACTTGTGGTAGCGGCTTGATTTCAGTTGTTCTCTATGACGGTTTGGTCAAGAATACGCAAATCAAGGAAACAGATACCATCAAGGTGATGCTGGTCATGGAGAACATTGATACAGCTGTCCTTGATCAACTGGCTCAGGTTTTTTCATCTTTTTCGCTCAAGGAGCAACTTCAACCCCTCGTGCTGAGTGAGGCCGATCTTTGTTCTTCTACCGATGTTTTCCCCATCAAATTTCTGGACATGCAGCAAGACCACGAAATCCTGCATGGAAAGGATATACTGAAGGATCTTGCCATTGAGCGTGAGCACTTGCAGCTGCGCTGTGAACAGGAAATCAAGAACCTGATGCTACGCTTGAGGAAATCCTATCTCCTGGGGCTTGACCAAAAAGGAGCACTTCCCCGTATCATGCTGCGATCCTATTTTACACTCATACGCGCGTTGGATGTGATGGCAGAGTTAAAAACGAACAAATCCTACCGGCGCGAAGATGAGATTTTAAGTGCTGCGGAGGAACTTGGGCTGGAGGTAGATGTCTTGAGGCGTATTCGGGCCATCAGGGATGATCAACCCATCAAAGATGTTGAAGAACAAAAAAAAGTATTCAACCAGTTGATGATTTTTCTTCGCAAGGCCGCCGTGATGGTGGATGGGATTTAATCACTGGAACTCAATCATTACACACCGACCATGTATATATTCATCATTATTGCCATCGCCATTGTTGTGTTACTACTGCTGTATAAATTCGGTGGTGGCACGACGCGAGGAGGCTATTATCACTGCAGCAGTTGCAACAGTTGGAGCAGTTGTAGCAGTGGAAGTAGCTGCGGGAGCAGTTGCGGAAGTAGTTGTGGAGGCGGCTGCGGAGGCGGCGACTGAGCGAGTCAAGTGCAAGGAGGGCTTCATTTCCTTTTGAACAACTACCTTACAATTTGATGAAAAAACATTTTATTGCATCTATCCTTTCTCTTTCCTTTTTAATCTTGATCCCCGGGTGTGGTGGAGACAAGACAGCGGGTAACATGAGCTTCCAATGGGAGGCGGATGGACGCAGTTACACTGCCATAGCAATGGACGAAAAAGGAACCCCCTGGGTGCGCTTGAACTGCAGTTATCAAGGTAAGGCTCCGCAGAAACCTATCGATCAAGAAATCACTCGAGACTGGCAAACGCAAAACACTGATTTTTATCATTACGAACTCACCAATCTGCTCGAGGAAGACATTACTCTGATGGACATGAGTTTCAGACTCAAAAAAGGCAGGAATGAGCGTATCTACGAAACACGAGGGCAAGATGGTATCGAAAAAGAATTCTCCGCTTTCGTGATCGAACAGGGTGGTTCTCTTGAAAGACGTAACTCATGGGTTTTTGGAATGGGACAGGAAAATGTGTTGCACAAGATTTATACTGCCAAGGCAGGTAACGGGACTATCAAAATCGATACCCACCTTGTTTACCGGCGTTAATGAAAGCGATGACAGGCAATGCAGCCAAGCCTCGATGGGTAGGTATCGGACACCGAGCACCGCTACGTGAATGGATTGCAACTCGGCCCAGTGAAATTGAATGTCTGGAAATCACGGCAGAACACTTTTTCGATGAATCTCTCGACTACTTGCGTGACCTTCGGAGATTTTATCCTCTTTTTGTTCATGGGCTTGGACTCTCACTAGGTGCACCTGGTCCCATTGATCAAAAAACTCTGAATGAATTCCAGCGCGTGGTCGAGGCTGCGGATCCCGAATGGATCAGCGAACATGTGGCCTTTACCCGAACCAGCGAAGTCGATCTCGGGCACTTGAATCCTATACAGCCCAGTGCAAAAACTTTGGATGTTGTGGCCGCACATGCCCGGGAAGTATCTCAGTTTTGCGCCAAGCCCATCATTCTGGAAAATATCACCACTCACCTTCGACTCAAAGGTGAGCTAAGTGAAACTGATTTCCTCAACAGGTTGTGCGAGAGAGCTGATTGCGGTTTGTTGCTCGATGTAACCAATTTGTTCATCAATGCTCGCAATCATCATTTCGATGCCAAAACCTGGCTGCGTGACCTTGATCCAAAGCGTATTGTGCAGCTGCACGTCGTGGGTTACATGGAGCGCGATGGGAGGCTGGTTGACAATCACAGTGCGGATATTCAGGAAGATTTGTGGGAATTGATCCATGCCACTCTTGACCATGCCGAGGTGCGCGCGATTATTGTGGAACGGGATGGGAACTTTCCAGAAATGGAAAATCTAGCAAGGGAACTTCAACTGCTCTCGAATGCGCTGCGGCAACATTGATTTTACGACCGCTCTTTCCCTGCTGCTCAGCAGAAAAGACCTCAGGGATCGTTTGACGGAATCGCCAGACGCCCTCATGGACGAGTGGAACATGAGTCCATCAGATCGAGCCTGCCTGCTAGCTCTCAATCATGAGCATCTTGCGCAACAAGCAGACGGACTTATTTCAAAACGTTTTTATGAAGTGCGCCAGTTCATACCGAGGACCCTGAAAGCCCTCCCCATGGGTGGGAGGAAACTTTTTTTCCGATTTGCCGATGATTGCTGGCCGGAGGGTCATCAACGTCATTTGCTGGATGCTGTTGGCTTTACTCGTTTTCTTGAACAGGAAGGAGGGGGTGTCTCACCCAATCGCTTTGAGTTGAATTGGTTGTCCTTTCTCATCAGTGAGCGGAAATGGAGTTTCCATCTGCTCAGTGATTTTCCATGGAAAGACCGCATTTACTACGCGATTGTTTTTTTCTATCGAACACGCAGCGGAGCTCCTCGCTATGGCGCGTTTACCCTGCCCAGATGGAGGAGTGGATCGTCTCTTTAAAATCAGTGTCTGACCTGAAAGTGCACCCTGCGCAGTTTGATTTCCCTGAAAACCTGAGCGTCAACCCAGAGCACCAAATTGTGTCAGCATCGAAAGCAAGTCGAAATGATTTTTGATGCTTGTGATTTG
>JBDQII010000325.1:0-5873 GCA_040264395.1 Verrucomicrobiota bacterium | reverse complement strand
TAAAATACCCCGCCGTAGTTTAGAGCATCTCGTTGAAACGATCCTCAGATATCTTCAACCACCGCGTGCGCATTTTGGTATACCATCTCCCGGGCAAAAAAAGCGAGCCATCACGCGATGAGGATGCTTATGTTCACGACAGCAAAGCGCCGGGGCAGGATGCGCAGGTTTTCAATGGTTATTACCATGCTTTTTCTTTCTCCTTGTTGACCTTGTGCAACACCCAAGATGGGTCACCTTTACGAAAGCAATCCCGCGTGGGTAGTCAAACAGATACCCTTTTATGGAAGAGACTGCCCATGATAGGTCATCTACACCAAGCATGCGAGCTCAGTCATGACAGCACGTGTGAAGGAACCATTCTTTATGTGAATGCTTTTTTCCAAACACGGACCCTGGCATCCATTCCGTGATGAGATATTCTGGAAGATGGAGTCAGGTATTCCTTTCAGGATACCTATTCTTGTGAAAAGTAACGGACTTTCTCAAGCTTACCATCAGGCTTGAAAATCATCCTTACAGAGCGATCCGGAAAATGCACATCAGCACGATAAGCTTGAAAAGTGCGCGGCCGAATCAATGATCGATTGTAGGGCGGAAAATTCGGGTAGAAAAAGTCATCGTCATATCCAACGACTTCATATCGGGGCACAGTAGTCCCTTTTTGAAGAAGCCATTCGGCCACTTTTGTTCCATCCGAAAGGGTTTCACGTTTGTCAGCGGGGCCCATGTCCTTGATCACCTCATTGTAAGTCCATTCACCAACACGTGATTGCCAATCTACTTTGGGTGAGGTTTGGCATCCGGCAAATAAAAGAGCGATGAGCAGGGACAACCAACAAACAAAAAGCATCCACGGCTTTTGATTACCATTACACATGAGTAAACCATACATACTGGTCACTTCTGATACAAATCTGCATTAAACGAAAAATAGTGTCCCCTGAGTAAGGCTCTTCTCGCTATGAACAAAGTAGACTATCTCGGACGGCTGTTTGATGTTGAATTTCAGTTTTCAACATCAAACAACTTGGTTAATGTAAACTTGGAGCGTGGGTATCATTCAAAATCTTGATAAGTGGCTATTCAGGCGTTTTATATTCCTGTTACTTGCGGCATACGTACTGGCAGGCCTAATACCATCACCGGGACTCTGGCTACAAAAAGTTGAGTGGGGGCCTCTTCCCGGCACTCATGGAAACGTGACAACCAGTTTGGTCTTGCTTGGAGCACTCCTCTTTAACGCAGGGTTCTCCGTTACTTCAGAACAGTTGTATGCGCTTCGACGCAGACCATCGCTTTCGTTGGCTGGGGTCATGGGTAAAGCACTCATCGCTGTCACATGGATT
The DNA here is from genome assembly GCA_040264395.1 of Verrucomicrobiota bacterium. Classification (GTDB taxonomy): domain Bacteria; phylum Verrucomicrobiota; class Verrucomicrobiia; order Limisphaerales; family AAA164-E04; genus AAA164-E04. The sequence goes on along the minus strand of JBDQII010000325.1, from coordinate 4,524 downwards.
TCTATACTGATGATTGGTCTGTCTGCCGGGCTTTCAAACCTGTGGATTTCCATGCTCGCTGGTTTTGCCATTGTTTCCATGATGCCGGCAGCCACTTCATCCGCTGCATGGGCTCAGCAAACAAACTCAAACATGGCTCTCAGCCTCGGGCTCTTATTACTCAGCACGGGTATGATGCCTTTGATTTTCCCCGTGATGAGCTGGCTTTCCAATCAACTTCCCCCTGAACTGAGCACGCACGATTTTACGGGGACAAAACCAGTATTCAGTTTATATTTCATCGTGATCTGGATTATTGTGCCAGTGATTGGAGGGTGGTTCTTTAGATGGTTTTCAGGAGAAAAAGGGACAACCCAATGGACGACCTGGATGAAATGGACGAATGCCTTGAATTTGCTTTTATTAAATTACATGAACGGAGCATCTTTCCTTCCTCAATGCGTACAGTCTTTTCATTCTTCAGCCGTGTTCAGCCTTTTGCTGGGTGCATTGACATGTTGTAGCATGGCGTTCCTGACAGGCATATGGATAGGGAAAATTTTAAAGGTAACACCTTCTGAAAAAATGGCACTCATGTTTGGCACAGGGATGAACAACAACGGAATGGCTTTGGTCCTGGCGACGCAGTTCCTGGGGGCATCAGGCTGGATTGGCATGACCATTGCCTTGTGCACGTTCGGACAGCATCTGGTGGCGGCCGCCATTCAAATCATGTGGAGCAAACCCGTCATGGGCATCCCATATTCGTCAAATGATGCCAAGCTGAGATCGAAGATTCCTTTGATCAGTTCCTCAGATGAGGCTGTTCATCGTCATGAGTCTTCGTCTACTTTATTGAGCAGCAATCCATCAAGCCACCAATCAACACCATGACCAATCGTCCAGATCTCACCACTCAAATAGAAGCCTTGATTGATCGCTTGATGAAAGGCGACGAGTCGGCGCGTGTCGAATTGGTTCAATGCACATGGGAAAGACTGCTGAAAATGACTCGCCAGATATCCCGTGATTTCCCACCCGTGCGTCGCTGGGAGCAAACCGATGATATTTTCCAGAATGCCTCGATCCGTATTTGGAAAGCGCTGGAGAAAGTCCCACTAAAAGACGCACGCCATTTTTTGAGACTGGCAGCTGAAAAGATTCGATTCGAACTGATCGATTTGGCACGTCACTATCAGGGACCTTTGGGGCAAGGGCGCAACCATCAGACGCAATTAGCACCCCGCGAATCACAGACTTCCATTGCTCCCGAAGAAAATGCTTGGGTCACCGAAGACCCAAGCAAAGCAGCTCAATGGGGAGATATTCATGCCCAAGTTGAAAAGTTACCAGATGAGCTCAGGGAAGTGTTTGATTTGATATGGTATCATGACCTTTTACAGAGCGAAGTAGCGCATATTTTAAAAATGGATGTTCGCACGGTAAAACGTCGCTGGAGAAAAGCGCGTCTGGAATTACAAATTTTACTGCAAGATTCAATACCCGAGCCATGAGTAATGATCCAAAAAAACACATCATCGAAAACCTGCTGGACCAATGGGAAGAGGCTCAAGAAAAAGGAAGTCCAGTATCGCCTGAAAACTTATGTATCGAACATCCTGAACTGGTTGACGATTTAAAAAAGCAAATTGATTCGCTTGATCAGATCAATCGGATGCTCAAGCCCCAAACCGAAATTCTCCAGTCACCGGATGGAAACGGTTTACAGGAGCAAACCCTGGATGAAACATTCATTGCCAATATAGGGCTCACTGAAGCGCAGTTCCATGCTGAAGGTGCCTTGGGCCGGGTGTATCTGGCTCTGGACACAGAACTGAACCGCGAAGTTGCCATCAAATTCATGCAAAAACGTCACATGCATGATCAGGCAAGGAAAGAAAGGTTTTGCCTGGAAGCAGAAATCACCAGTCGTCTGTATCATCCTGGAGTGGTTCCAGTCCATGGGATTGGTCAGACTGAAGACAAACGCCCCTTCTATGTCATGCAGTTTGTGCACGGCGAGACACTTCAGAAAACCATTGATACATATTATTCCGAAGCAGATCACTGGAATGTTCACCGACGCAATCTTGAGTTCCGTAACCTGCTGGCTCATTTTGTGAGTATTTGCAACACAATTGCCTATGCCCATAATCGCGGAGTCATTCATCGTGATATCAAACCCGAAAACGTGATTATTGGCCGTTACGGAGAATCAATGGTTGTGGATTGGGGGCTTGCGATGCCGGTGGATCGTGATGAATCCGCACGAGCGAGCGGAGAAAAAACATTATTTCCGAGCGGGCATCAAGTGAGGCAACGCTCAGGCCATGATTTCGGCGCAGGCACTCCCGCTTACATGAGTCCTGAACAGGCCTCAGGTCAATCTTCAATGACGGTATCCAGCGACATTTACAGCCTTGGATCCATTCTTTATAAAATACTCTGCGGCAAAAGCCCGGTTGATGGCATTGAAGGAGGCATCCAACAAATCCGTCAGAAAGTAATCGATGGCGAATGGAATCATCCCAAGAGCATTTCAGCTCAATGCCCGAATGCCTTGGAAGCTGTCTGTTTGAAAGCCATGCACCTTCAAGCCTCGAAAAGATACCCTTCCGCACTGGAACTTGCCAATGAGGTAGAACGTTTTCTGGCAGACGAAAAAGTACAGGCCTATCAGGAGTCGCCTCTGGAAACGCCCCTGCGATTTTTTCGCCAGCACCGACGCATGGCTCAAATCACGGCGATCTCTATTGTTTTACTGCTTGCTGTTTTCCTTGGCTCAGCTTTTCGACTGGGAATAGCCGCGCGTGAGAGTCAGGCAGTCAATGAAACACTGCTGAAATCTGCAGCAAAACTCACGGCTGTCACGGTTCAAATGGAAATGGATGGCAGGTGGTTTTTATTGGAGAAGGAGGCCAGTAACCCGCGGTTGATCGAGCATTTGAATACAAATCAAGGGACCCTTCATGATCAAAGCCGGGTCTTGTTTTCTGATTTGATCACAGCCATCAGGGATAGAGCTAAACTGGATGAAGTCGAAGCTGAGAGCTGGTTTATCTGCAACAGTGCAGGCGTGCAATTGGCACGACACCCATCAGGCTCTTCTATCGGTCAAACCTACGCACATCGTGATTATTTTCATGGCAATGGTATTGATTTGCAATCTGGCAAAACAGGTTCTCCTCCTCATATCGTATGCGAGTATTTATCGGTACCTTACGCCAGTAGCAGCGATGGAGCATTGAAAGTCGCATTGACGTGCCCCATATACAGTCAAACGGAGGGACCATCTGGCCGCCAGTTCCTCGGCGTTTTGGGAATGTCGATTAAACTGGGAGATTTTGAGGTGCTCACCGGAAATCTGGCTGATGGACAAATTGCTGTTTTGGCAAATTTCGGCTCTGACCATTTCGAAGGAGAGGCATCTACGGGGCTGTTCTTGCATCACCCCAGGCTTTCATCATCTTTTAATCAGGAAGGGGAGAACGCTTTACCACGACTTGCTGCAGGCCTACTCAAAGAACTCAAAGCATCTCCGCGTGGGCTGTACCTCAGAAATTATATGGATCCCGCATCGCGCAATCCATCGAAAGGCCGATGGACGGCTGCATTTGAGCGTGTTCATCTGCGCAATCAATCTGAATGGGAAGAGGATCGTGGATGGGTTGTCATTGTTCAGCGCCCTAATTAAGCGATCCGCCTACAAGAGACATGTGCCCTTTTCAACTCAGGATTTCATTCGATCAAATAAGTTCCGGGTAATTTTCTGTAATCGTGTATCAGGGCCTTCAGGTGAAGTATAGACAGAAGGACGCACATAGCCAGGGGGTTCACTCAGTCCGTCTCCCCACCATATCGTTGCTGCGTTGAATACCCAGTTACCTTTGGGTGCTTGGTAAATCGTGGATGTGTATTCACCACCATTCAATATTCCTGGAGCACTTTGAGTCTTACCCGATGCAAGAATCTCCAGTCCGTCGATGCCAGCAGGGTCCCCATGCCATTCCCACCCGACAAGCCCGGGTATGGCGTCGCCCATGGACATCTCGGTCCCATTAAAAATCCAATGATCTGGTTTACGACAAATCCAATCGGCTCCTCCAGTGACTGGCCCAGTGCTCTGAGCGCCCATGAGTTCGCTGGCATAAGGAGGTTCATGGATCAGTTTCGACATCGAATTAAATTCACGAGTTCCGCCGGGAGGACCAAATACCCCAATGCGTTCCATCACTCGATCCGGATTCCCTTGACGATCTTGTTGCAAGTGTATTTTCCCGCAAACCGCGTTACCGGACAAAAAAGCAGCATGCGTCCCCTGCTTGATCGCCTGCTGAACGTTACGAAACATCTGAAGAGTCCAGTATTCATCATGCCCTACTGACAAGAAACTTTTGCAACGACGCAATCCTGATGCATCGCTGTGTGTATCCTGATTGGAAATATACGTCACATCATAGCCCAGTGATTCCATCCAGAAAGCAGTCGGAAACTCCCACAAAAGAAACTCTCCTGACCCCGTGCTCAGAGGAGCATTCAAAATTT
>JBDQII010000324.1:0-5893 GCA_040264395.1 Verrucomicrobiota bacterium | reverse complement strand
GTAGAGCCTTCCCGAGGGTGCGTCTGTGAGGATCGTGCCAATGACATCCAGGGTGACCGTATCGGCATGAGAACCGGCGCACACATTATACAGCACACCTGTTGCCGCAACATCTCCATTGCGATTCAGTGTGACATGCCGGGCCCCATCCTTAACGGGTTCAACCGTATACGTGTCGTTCAACAGGCGTTCAGGTTTTGGGATGGGACCAAAATGTTTCTCAACCAATGCCAGCGCCTCCACCGGTTTGAAATCACCAGCAATGACCAGCATGGCATTATCGGGTTGATAATATGTCTGGTAAAACTGCTTGAGGTTTTCTGCCGGTACTCGTTCGATATCGCTTCGAGATCCAATGGTGGAAAATCCGTAATTATGCCAGTCAAAAGCCAATGACATCATGCGCTGATACAGGATTTGTATGGGATTGTTTTCTCCTCGTTCGAATTCGTTGCGAACCACTGTGAATTCAGTTTCCAGATCTTCGCTCAGGATCAGGCTGTTGACCATCCGCTCCGCCTCAAGCTCAAGAGCGAATTCAAGATTTCCCTTTTGGTCCGAGGGTAGCGTTTCGTAATAGTTCGTACGGTCAACCCAGGTGGTACCATTGAACTGCGCTCCACGCGCTGACAGCAATTTGATGATATTCCCATACTTATCAGTCCCTTTGAACAGCATGTGCTCCAGCAAATGTGCCATCCCTTTTTCTCCACGTCCCTCGTGTCTTGAACCTACGAAATAGGTGATGTTGACCGTGAATTTGGGCTGAGAACCATCAGGGAACAGCAGGACACGCATCCCGTTGTCCATTTGATACTCGGTGATTCCCTCGACAGAAGTCACCTTTTTCAAGTCTGCCTGAACTGGCTGGTTGTGCAGGCAAACAATCAGGAAAATAAAAAAACATCCTAAAAACAAGGGTCCGCGAGTGATCAATTGTTTGGACTTCATCAGCTGAGAGGAATCTTTTTTCCATTGAGATGCAAGTGCAAAAGGTTGGAAACGAGAAAGTCCTCTTCCATGTCGCACAACATGAAAGAGGACCAGTGAACTGAGCAAAACAGAGAACTAACAGAGTTTTATAGCACAATAACTTCGACAGCTGCTTGTTCAGGAATACTCAAAAATATTTCAAAAAAGTTTATCGGTCTCTAAATAAAAGTTAGCCTCATCTAACTTATTGACTTGATTACTGAGTCATATTTTCTACGCTGTTGTCTTGCTGAGTAAAGTTAGACAACAGGCTTCATCCTTCGTTTATGGTTCAGGAAAAAGACAAAATACCTCGAATAGAAACAACGCCTCCACCGGCCAATCGTTGGACGAAGGGTCTTGCGGTTGAGGATATTCCGCTGGAAATCCACGATTTAACCGTGGCATACCACCACAAACCGGTGCTTTATGGAATCGATCTCGCGGTTCCCCCCGGGAAGTTGATCGGCATCATAGGCCCGAATGGCGCCGGTAAATCCACCCTCATCAAAGCCATCATGGGGCTTCTGCCCACTGACAGTGGATGGGTGCAAATCTTTGGAAAAAACAATCGAAAGAATCTAAAAAGAGTGGGTTATGTGCCCCAAAGGGAATCGGTTGACTGGGATTTTCCCGTGAGTGTCATGGATGTTGTGCTGATGGGGCGCTATGGCAAGTTGGGATTATTCAAACGACCTGGTAAGGAAGATCGGGATATTGCCTCTGCCTGCTTGGAAAAAGTAAAGATGATGCCTTATGCCGACCGCCAAATAGCCAACCTGAGTGGAGGGCAACAACAGAGAGTGTTTCTTGCCAGGGCATTGGCGCAGGAAAGTGATCTTTATTTCATGGATGAGCCGTTCGCGGGGGTGGACGCGGCCACAGAGTCGTCCATCATAGGGCTGCTTCACGAACTTCGTCAAAAAGGCAAAACCATACTGGTGGTTCATCATGACCTGCCGACGGCACGCAATTATTTCGATATGCTGGTCTTGTTAAACATGAGGCTTGTAGATTTTGGACCCACGGAAGAAGTTTTTACCTATGAAAAACTTCAGAAAACGTATGGTGGTCGTCTGACCATACTTTCTGAAGTCGCCGAAGCAGTTCGACAGAACAAAGAGTAATCGTGAAGCCATGAAGTATTTGCGGTTAAATTTGATTGGCTGGAGCTTGCTGCTCTTCATGGCGGCATTGACTCCTGTGCATGCCGCGCGTATCGGGGACATCACTGAAATATCAGTATGGGATCAAACTGTAAGGTTTTTCAGCTTCAAAGACCCCTCACTTCGATATGCCCTCACGGGTGCTATCTTGCTGGGATTGACCTGTGGGTTGCTCGGAAGCTTTTTGGTGGTTAGAAAACTAGCGTTGTTAGGCGATACCTTATCGCATGCGGTTTTGCCGGGTGTTGCAGCTGGATTCCTGTGGGACATGGACAAGAATCCAGTGGCCATTTTCATCGGTGCGACTGTGGCCGGTCTGCTGGGAAGTTTCATGGTCACCCGAATCACATCCACCACCAAGCTCAAGGAAGACACCGCTCTGGGTATGGTGCTTGCCTGTTTTTTTGGAGTGGGAATCTGCCTGGTTACGATGATTCAACGACTGCCTTCAGGAAACAAGAGTGGTATTGATAAATTCCTGTTTGGGCAGGCTGCGTCACTCGGTCAATCTGATATCCAATTGATGGCGGTTGTCACCCTGTTGACGTTTGGGCTGGTGTGGTTGTTTTACAAGGAACTGCTGACCGTTAGTTTTGATCCAGGTTTTGCCTGCAGTGTGATGATTCCTGTAGCATGGGTGCATCACGGTTTCATGTTACTTCTGGCTTTTTCGGTGGTCATTGCTTTACAGGCCGTGGGCGTGGTTCTTGTTTCCGCCATGTTGATCACTCCTGCTGCCACTGCCTATCTGATGACGGATCGATTGCATCGAATGCTCTTATTCGCTTGCCTGACAGGAATGCTCGCAGGGATCATGGGAGCGTTTTTCTCTTTCCTCGGACATCAATTGCCGACCGGACCCTTCATGGTCTTATCTGCCGCTGTTCTTTTTGCTGTGGCCTTCTTCTTTGCTCCCTCGCATGGGGTTGTCATAAAGTGGTGGACGCGTCGATCCAGGTCTGGGCGTGTTCGGAGAGAAAACACGCTCAAGGCGGTTTTCCATGTTCTGGAACAAGAAAAGTTTCGCCAGGAAGGAGTGACATTAGTGGAATTGGCGGAGTTGAGGCGTCAAACCCTTGATGGCACGGAAGCGTCTTGCCTTGAACTGGTGCGTCTCGGATATGGGACCATGCCACCGGGTGAAAAAGCTTTTTATCTGACTCCAAAAGGCATGCGCCGTGCACAAACGATTGTCCGCAACCATCGCTTATGGGAACTCTATTTAACGGACGCTGCCAATTATTCGCCTGATCATGTGCATGATGACGCGGAAGAAATTGAACATATTTTGGGTGAAGACCTCGTACGGCAACTTGAGCGCCAGTTGAATTTTGCGGATCGTGATCCGCATGGGAAACCCATTCCATCCGCTGAGGAAATTATTTCAGCACACGGAACGGTTCAATCATCACCGTCTACTGCGACTGGATATAGAAAACCATCATGAGCGAAATGATACCGGCATTGGATTGGCAAGCCATTTTTGTGGCTCCCTGGACGACGGATTTTTCAATTTATGGTTGGATCTTCCTCATGGGGTTCCTCGTCTGTGCGGCATGTGGCTTAGCGGGGAATTATCTCATACTGCGTCGGATGGCTTTGGTTGGTGACGCCATCAGCCACAGCGTTCTTCCCGGCCTGGCGATTGCCTTTCTTGCCGCGAATGCATGGACCAATCGCCAAGCTGCCGGCAAGGGAATTGATCTAGCCGCGGAGCCATCCGGGCATGGCATCAGTTATGGTTTTGCCATTTTTATGGGCGCCTTGATTGCCGGTGTGTTGACCACTCTGATGATCGAGATCATTCATACACGCACGCGTATCAAACAAGACGCGGCCATTGGGATCACATTTTCTACCTTGTTTGCTTTTGGTGTGGTTTTAATCAGTGTGTATGCAGACAAAGTGGATTTGGATGCTGATTGCGTCTTGCACGGCGAAATTGCTTTTGTCAGCATTCAACCCTTTTTTAAAATAGGCACCTACCAACTCGCGCCTTCTCCCGTGATTCGTATGGGATTAGTCACTTTCTTGACGCTAGGTCTGATGGTGGTTTTCTACAAGGAGCTGCTCGTTAGCTCCTTCGACCCCGGGCTGGCCTCTTCGATGGGGATCAACGCAACATTTGTCCATTATGCGTTAATGTGCTGGCTGTCTGTAATTGTGGTAAGTGCTTTTGAGGCAGTGGGTGCTATCTTGGTCATTGCCATGCTTATTCTGCCGGGTGCCACTGCATCCATGTTAACCACACGTTTCCCGATTGTACTTGCGTTATCTTTGCTGCATGCCGCTGCTAGTTCAGTGCTGGGACTTCATCTGGCGATCTGGTTGAATAGCTCAACCGCAGGTTGCATGGTTGTTGCTGGCGCTGGCATATTCTGTGTTGCATGGGTTTTCAGTCCTAGCCAGGGAATGTTGCAAAATTGGCTGAAACAACGGCGAAACTCAAAATGCCTGCCAAGCGGAGAGATTGGAACTGAAACCGTAGGGGAACCTTGAGTCTCTACTCGGCCTCACTCGGATCAAGAGTGACTTTCATCTGGTTTTCGGAAAGTTCGTGAATCAGCAATTTGACAGCAAGATCAACATGTTCACAACTGCTTTTCGATGGCTGCGATTGGCGCGCGCTTTTGACTCCAAACAGACTCTTCAGTCCGGAGGGTGCTTCCACGGGAACATCGAAGACATTCCAGAATCGCAATTTGCCTTGCGACTCCAGGATCTTCGGGATTTGCCCGAAACGTTCGCGCATCATTCCTTCATGTTCATCACGACAAAGGACAAGCACAAGATCCGCCTCCTCCAGGTCAGAGACTTTAATCGCTTCAGGATCGCGAGGTTCGTCCAGATAAGTATGAAGGCCTTTTTGCTCAAGGTATTGCATGGCGTCCGGCGAGATGCCTTTAATCTGGGTCTCTGTCATACCTCGAGAATCAGCGCGCCAATCCAGCTTACACATCATCGCGTAATAATTAAACAACACCTCCGATAATCGGCTTCGATACCAATTACCGGTGCAAATAAACAAAACCTTATTCATTACTTAATAGACAGAATTTTGACAGATTTCTCATCTCAAAAAGGTAAGCGAGCCTTCTTTTAAATTCTCAAAATGATACTTTCAAAAAAAGTTTTCGTGGTCCTCCGAAAGGACAGAAACTAACCTCAGTCCTGCAGATTAAAAGGAAAATCGCACCCACTGGGGCAATTGGTATCGTCATGATGCCGCCTGTAATAAAAAAATCTGCTCAGTTCCTCCCTGCTGTCTTTTCGAGGGAGAGGATGCCCAAAAAGTTCCAGTCAAATAGAGCGAGCCAAGGCGTGCCTTGACGCTTCAGGATACATTTTGAATCCTGAAAGTCAGATTCTTCCACCTCCTCTGCACCAGAAAGCTGAGGAGTTCAAAATACTTACTGATGATTTGATTAATCATTCACGCCCTTGACTTTCATGATTCAGATGATTCGAGACCTATCTGCTCCAATACCGCATGAATCATATCGTTTGGCACGACATGTCCCGGAGAAACACTGCCGATGCGTGATGCCAAAACAAATTTTACTTCGCCGTCACTTACTTTTTTGTCCAACTGCAATGCTTTGATGAGTTTTTCTCTTTGGGTCGCAGTGAATCTAAGAGACGTTGGCAGTTTGGCTTTTTCAAACAAGGCTCTGATACGCTCCATATCCTTTTCTGGAAATTTGCAAAGTGCATGGGACAAAACGCCTGCGGCAATTTGACCTATGGATATTGCC
>JBDQII010000323.1:0-5902 GCA_040264395.1 Verrucomicrobiota bacterium | reverse complement strand
TTTTTCAGAATTTTATTGAGCCCCTGCATCACCTTCGGTTTTTGTTTGTAAAGCACGCCAACAATTTAATTCAGAAATTGTTACTTTTGCACTTTTAAAAATAGCTCGAACTTAATCAGGTTGAAGGACTGATCTACTATCGTTCAGTTGACCGAATAGTTTGCAGAACACAAAGAGAAAGATAACTGCAACACACGCCCTGAATGTTGCAGTGATAGATTTCGGGCATTGAGAAATGCTGCTCGCCTTTCCATGAGGAGCAGTCTAACAAAATTTTGATACTATCAATTTACTTTGGAGCTTTAAACTGCGATGGCCGCCATTACTAAACGTCAAAAAGGCAATCGGATGTTACCTCGAATACTTTTTTGAATGTTCGTTATTCAGGAAAAGGAAATACTCATCGACTCCTCAGGGTGTTTGACGATTACCGTCAGAACTCTTTTTTTTCAATCTCATTGAGTCTTTGCAAAATCCTGTTTGCCATCTCATGGTTCGGATCTAGTTTAAGAATTTCCAGGAGCTGTTCACGTGTGATGGAGGGTAAGTTCAAGCGGAAGGCGGTCGCCGCGAACTCAAGTCGGAAATTTATATTTGCATGCTCGAATTGAACCGATCCCTGGAAGTGAGGCAACGCATCCTTCCACCGATCCTGCCGATAATAGAGGCTTGCCAGATTCCGATGCGCTTCCCACTTTTCAGGATTGGCTGAGAGCGCATACTTGTAGGCGTGCACGGCATCCTTGACTTGCCCGGATTCCTCCAGAAGTGTCGCAAAGAAGTAGTGTAACTCTCCACGGTTCAAGTTTTCGTGACCGACAGCTTTTGTTTCTGCTATTTGAATGAGCTGGCGCATGTAGTTTCTTGCATGAACCGAATGGTCCCCTTGATAGAAAGTCAATGCTACCTGAATGGGGTCCATAGCTACGGGAGGCGTGAGAGAAAAATCACCGCCACCGAAGGGGATAGACGCACTCAACGGCCTTTCATCTTTTCGAGTCAATTGCTGAACATCATCAAGGAGGGTTGTTACCTCAACAGGACCTCGGTAAATCGCAGCAATCCGGCCGTGGCGATCCAGCAGAACACTTGCAGGAAGAGGAAGCGGCAGATGCGTGTCCACAAGCGAACGGTGTAATACCTCCAGCTGGTCAATCACACTTTGATCACCGGAGTATGAGGCATAGGGAAATTTCAATCTCCTCAAGAAGCGGTCCGTCTGATCTCCTGAAGCAGCTTTGGTTTGATCAAGTCCATCCACACTGACCGCAACAATATTCAAACCCGATTTCTTGATTTCGTTTTGTGACGTTGCCAACAATTTCATCTCGACAGCGCACGAGTTACACCAACTAGCCCACAAGAGCATTAATGTCGGAGCGGATGTAGGCATCCCCAGAACCACTCGTCCTCCTTTCTTGTTTTTCAAAACCATTCGCGGAAATGGAATTTGACTGTAAGGGACAATCCGCGCCTGACTGGTCACTTCCGTACAGGGGAGCTCAGCCACATTGAGACTTACAGCTGCGTCTCGATGCGCTTTTCGCAGTGCCTTGCCAGCCCCCTGATTCAGCACATATTTCCCGCGGCTGGAAAAGTTGTCAAAGCGCTCATGCTCACCATTTGGCCATGTCACCGTTACCTGCAGCGAACCATCGTAATTACCCAGACCAAAGTGCAACCACTTACTGGATTGCGAAAGATAGCCGCTGCCTGCACGAGCGGTCTGATAACGGTTATCCCCCCCAAGATGCAACGCAACTCGTGCTCCAATAGCATCTCGATTGCCGGAATTTGTGCGCAGACGAAGTTGAATGGATTGATGAGCATTCCTTGATTGATTGAGCAATAAACGGGCAGAGGGTCCCGTACGCTGGGTCATCCAGATATCAAGATCACCATCACCATCCCAATCTGCAAGAGCCAGAGCACGTGCATCGTCGATGAGATCCAAGCCAGCGACACCTGACACATTTGCCATTGGCATGGAGGGCAGGTTCAGATAGGCCACATTCCGCTCATTCCCACTCCAGCTGTAACCATCCCGCAGGAGAGCATTGGCTGTAAGCCATGAGAGACGATACGCATCCAAACCAGAATCACCATCAAGCTTCGTCGGTGTTTGCGACGCCACGCGCCGCCAATAGAAACTTCACAAATCGTCCAGTCGCGTGTTGGTAACAAATCCATTGGCGATCAGAAGATCCTCAAGCCCATCATTGTTGATATCCCCAAATTGAGAAGACCAAGCCCATCGCCCCATGGTGGTATTTGACTGTGAACTGGCATCAACAAAACGACCGTTCCCCTGATTCATGAACAGCGTGTTTCCACGCGCCATACGTTGTAATTTATCCACATTCTCGCGTGTGTCCCCAATCTGGTAGTCTCGCTGATAGGTGAGTCGATTACCAGCCGAAGAGAACATGTTGCTCACATAAAGATCCATCCAACCATCCTGATCGACATCTGCCCATGCAACGGACATACCGGAAGCGATGTCTTCCACCCCGGCCTCTGCTGCGACGTCTTCGAAACGCCCACCTTCATTACGATAGAGATTGTTGCGCCCAAAATCATTAGCAACATAAAGATCCTGATCCCCATCATTGTCATAATCTTCCCATGCCGCAGCATAGGAAAAACGGTTATTGTTGACCATCAAACCAGAAGCTTCAGTGGCGTCTCTGAAATCCCATCCACCCATATTGCGTACTATCATGTTCGCCTGACCGTTCTGGGCATCGTAGACTGGAATAGGGATCCCTAGAACACTTTCAGACTGATCCACGGTAGCTCGAGTATGGCCACAAATATAAAGGTCCAACCTACCGTCCCGATCATAGTCAGCAGCCGCCATGGACTCGACTCGAGACGGGTATTTCAATCGATACTTCAATTCAAACCGACTCATGGCCTGATTCGCAAAAAAACGAACCTCCCCTTCCGCCCCTACAACCAGATCCTGATCTCCATCATTATCCAAATCGAGCAAAAGTGCGCTGGAGGAAACGGCGAGCGAACGAACCCCCCAACGCTCAGCGACATCCAGAACCGATCCGTCAGGTTGTTGAATGAGGAGCAAATCAGGCAAATGGCGATCCTGCGCCATGAAAACATCCTCCAAACCGTCTCCGTTGATATCTCCGATGGCCAGACCATTTGCCGCCACCAGTGAGGGAGAAACAGACCTTTCCAGACGATGCCGCCAATGCTCAACTCCATACTTGATTTGGTCTTCAAAGGTTTTTTGATTAGCAAAAACAGATCGAGTGACATCACCAAATAGCGTGCCTCCGGGAAGTTTGGATTCCGCTTGCTGGTAATCCATCAGGACAAGACGCAGCAATTTGATCTTTTCGGAGCTCTCTATCTTCCAATGGGCTTGCCATTTGGCATTTATCTGTAAGCTCCCAGAGGCTGATTTCATCAACGATTCAAAAAGAACGAGCGTTGTAAAATTCGCATCCTCCATTTCAGTTGACACGACTTTAAAGTGTCGGTGCACTCTAGTATGTTGATCCGTCTCGATTCCGATCTGTCGCCGAAGCTCGCCAAACTGCCTTTTGAAAAATGTCTCGGGGAGGCTCTTCAAGTCCTTGGACCGTCTGATGATGAAATCATTATCTTCAAATATTAATTTTGTCTCAGCCATGAGAGCAGTTGAAGTAAATGCCTCGGAAAGAAGGGCAGCAGCATGCGATGCAGTGACTGCACCAGGCGCTGAATTGAAGAGCAATTTGAGGTTTTTTGAAGCCAGACTTTGGAGGGCCTCGGAATTCCATCCATCTTTTTTAGGATCCTGACGCTGGTACTCCTCTCGAAAAGGAAGATTGAAAACATGCTCCTGCTGCCCGGGCATTCTTGTAATGTCCTCGGCTGAAATTGAGATAGTGATTCCAAGCCAGCAGAGTATTGGCAGAACAAATCCGTGATTTCGAAAGTCAATCATTGATAAAAATCGAACAGGTCGTCGCACACAATAACCAAGGAAGATCATTACGCAATACGAATTGTATTTCCAGTGTGCACAAAAAAAGACAGTGAATCCTCCACGGAAGATTCACTGTCGAAATGCTCATATTTCTTGAAGTTTACTGCGCTATGAAAAAGCGCTGGCTGCCGTTTGGCGCCGCGGTGTAAGGAGAGGAAGCTCCCTCAACAGGCTCAAAAGGCCCTGTAACCGCTTCGGAAGACATCAGGGTACCTTCATAGGTGATGGCAATATCTCCACTCGATGCATCGATACTCTGGATACCCGCAGATCCATCTCCGCCGCCCCCGCCTGAAACTTCACCTCCGGCGGCCATCCAGTGCAACAGAGCATCCGTCTCGTCCAAGGCACGATCGTAGATGGCTAGTTCATCGAGCATGCCAATGAATTGAACGTCAGGGTTTCCATCCGCGCCTTTTTCAACCAAGCCGAGGTAACGAATCCCTCCGTCATCATCCTGCTGACTGGGACTACCTGCAGCCGTATCCGAAAAGAGAGAAACACCCCCGGCGCTCTTCCCTCCATCAATGTAAAGTGCAGATGTCGAAGGATCTTCTTCTCCGTTCCACTGTTTGACCATGAGAATATGATGCCATTCGCCGTCAACCACTTCGTATCCACTGCTCGAACCGGTACTGAGCTCGGCAATATCAGAAGTACTGAAGCCAAAATCGCCATCTCCATTGATCCACCCCCAATACATGTCCCCATCCCCAGGGCTTTCATGCGAAAGAACAGCAGGGCTGTTCCATGTCTGCGTTCCCTGGGAACCTGCATGCGATGTCTTGATCCAATATTCTACAGAGGTGGCCTTGATCTCTGGGGCTGATCGGAAATTGGTAAGTTCTGGCAGCGCATCTCCAAAATCGACAAAGGAAGCCTGTCCTGAAAAATCAAATTCCCAATCAGAAAAAAGACTGATGTCCGATGGAGGAGGCCCGGTAAATTCACCTGCTTTGCCTAAACCGTCAAAGGCACTTTCCTTACCGAGGTCTGCATCCTGCCACTTGTCACTGAAAGTGCCGTCAAAGCCGCCGACTGACCCCTGATTCGGAAGGCCTGCATCGGTAGAATCCGACTCGAATCGATACCAATACGAGGGTTCATCGTTGTTGATCTGAGTCACCCAATCCTTGGCAACTTCCGGTTTACTCGAAGCATCGTTTGGATTGGTTTCCCGTGAAATTTCAGACGCATCACTGAAAACATCACCGTCCGAATCTAATGCCACAGGACTCGTGCCCGGATTGTCGGCTCCGACAAACTCACCAGTGTTGGTTTCCAATGAATCACTAAGACCATCTCCATCCGTATCTACACTGGTGGGACTGGTGCCACGGTTGGTTTCGCTCACCCAGACCCCCGTAGCGGTTTCAACACCATCGAGCAGTCCGTCTCCATCCGTATCCTGATTCTGAGGATCACTCCCGTTATTGAATTCACTCAGATTGCTTGCGCCATCCTGATCGAGATCTCCATCCGCATCATCCACGTTTTGATTCAAGCCATTGGCCAATTCATAGCGATCAGACATGCCGTCTCCGTCGCTATCGGCTTCCACCGTTGCAAAGTGAGCCGCAACTTCCTCGGCAGACAATGCACGGTCATAAATGATCAGTTCATCAAGAAAACCAATGTATTGAACATCATTGCCACCGCCATTTTGAGTCTTTCCAACCATGGTAATGACACTATCAGCATCTTGAAGACTTGCATCGCCCGCAGCAGTCGATTTAGCCACCGTGGCTCCACCGCTTGCACTACCACCGTCAATATACATGGTGGAGTAATTGTCTCCCTCAAGATTCCAATCTTTGACCATGACAATATGATGCCATTTCCCGTCGGAAACATCGATATTACCGTCTTTTTCAGATCTAATTTCAACCATGTCAGAGGTGCTCATTC
>JBDQII010000322.1:0-5943 GCA_040264395.1 Verrucomicrobiota bacterium | reverse complement strand
GTTACGAAGGATCCATTCGCGAGTCGCATGAATATTTTTCCCCGTGGAAAGGTCCATAACGGTGTCAGCTCCCCATTTTGCAGCCCAGCGCATCTTTTCAACCTCTTCCTCGATACTCGAAGCTACCGCAGAATTACCGATATTAGCATTGATCTTCACCAGAAAATTCCGACCAATAATCATCGGTTCCAATTCTGGATGGTTGATATTGCTGGGGATAATGGCCCGACCACGAGCAACCTCATCGCGTACGAATTCAGCTGTGATTTGGTTGGGGATCTGAGCCCCCCATGGCTGCCCCGGATGCTGGTGATCCAGGGAGTTTTTGGGCTTTTTAGCCGCATTTTCAATAGCTTTGGCTCGTCCCATGTTTTCGCGGATGGCAATGTATTCCATTTCAGGGGTAATGATACCCTGACGAGCATACCATAATTGGGTCACAGGGTGTCCCTTTGAGGCGCGCACAGGCTTACGTTTCAATCCGGGAAATTGCTTGAGTGTTGCCCCATCTTCACTGCGGTGAGCTGACTCCTCATGTTTGCCGGACAAATAACCATTGTCCAAGGGCAGGACTTCACGACCATCATAAGACTCGACGTCATCACGTTGAAGGATCCAATCACGCCGCAATGGTGGCAAACCTTCGCTCACCTTTCCTTGGAAGGAAGGATCCCCCCAGGGTCCGCTCGTGTCGTAAACTTTAACAGGTTCGTTTTCAATGGTCTCACCAGAGACACTGTGGGTTGGATGCAATCGTATTTCACGCATCGGCACTTTGAGATCTGCGTGGATCTGGCCTTCAACGTAGATTTTACTGGAATTAGGCAAAGGCTGATTGCTCGACGGCTCGGTCTGATCTTTATTGGCTATCATGATATGGGTTATTGATAAAATTTCTTGAGCTGAAGTGCCAAAAGTGTCGAAGAGAATGGGCAAGCACTCCCTACGTCGGCATTATCCGCACAGGTTCGATGGGTCATTCGTATTCCAAAACGAAACTCTCAGCAATTCTTGATACACCCGTAGATGAATCATGGCTCACTCCCCTGACGTTTGAAATCTAGTTTGTGCAGGAGAGACGGTCAAGGGCAGATGGTAAGACAACTGACATCCGGATGCGATGCCGACCTTTCAGAAACTTGCTGCTAGCCATGCGCAACGTAAATTGAATGCAAGCTTCGCTAAGCTGAGGCTGAGCTGACATCCAGCTCTATCCAGTTTCGGGACTCGGTCCAAAAGGGTTTTTATGACAGTCTCTGCAATCGTTGGCTCAGAAGCATGCTCAGGATGCTTACTTGATTGTTTCCAAGCAGGCCGCCCTCTAAAGCAAAAGTTACCTGGCAAGTTGGTTGACCTCAATTTGCCAATGCGCTAATTCATGCATTTCACATTGCACTGCAACATGTTAATCAGCGAAAGCAAATGTCATGTTATCTGCGAATTAATTTCGGATAGTTGATCAGGTGACATCTCAGGAGTGCCTTCAGTGTGAGTGTTACATGCTGCAGCATTTTTGAAATTACCAGTCACTTTCGACAATACGCTTTCAAGTAAATGCGTCATCCCATTGAGTTGACGCATCTGAATGGCGAAATTCCACAGTGGCTCAAACTTTTTCCATCCGCTCGTGTAAAAAAAATGTTTCAACTGATGTTTACGAGTCCCATGAGCCAAGCTGCCATGAAAAATATTGCTCCAGGAGTAAAAGTCCCTGTAGGCTTGATTATAACCACTTTTCAACTCATCTCTTGACATTCCCTGAGGCTCAAAAACCACTTGCCGCGTATCGTATCGATCCCAGTCATCCGTGAGCAATCTGCCCGCCTTTTTCATTTTTTCGTAAAACAAAGTCCCGGGATAAGGGGTAGCAATGTGATACGTGGAAGTCGTAATCCCCCGCTCTACTGCCCAGTCAACGGTTCGCGAGAAGACGGAGGCATCATCACCGTCCAAACCAAAAACGAAGCTACCGTTGATCATGATGCCCAAATCATGAAGCCTTTCAATCACCCGGTTGTAGTCCCTGCCAAGGTTTTGGTTTTTATTGCTCTGTTTCAGGTTGGCTGGATCAAGACTTTCAAATCCAACAAAAATACTTCGCAACCCGGCATCTGCTGCCTTTTCAATCAGATCCCCATCCAATATTGAATCCACCGTTGCCGCCCCCTGAAAGACGCGTCCCATGTTTTTCATCCCATTGAACAAATCGCTTGCAAAACGTTTGTGCCCCAGCAGGTGATCATCCAAAAAATAAAGATGTCGACCAGGTAACCGATCAATCTCGGCAAGTGCGTCATCCACCTTCTGGGTATAAAATGATCGACCGTTTTTGAAAAAAGCATCCTTATAACAGAATTCACAATGGTGGGGACATCCACGTGACACGACAATCGAATTGGGAACCAGATAAAGCCGTCTCTGGATGAGTTCTCGGCGGATAGGTGGGATTTTTTGAATGGACCGCGTCTGGGATGCATAAACACGCTGCACACGCCCTTGACGCAGATCTTTCAAAAATCTTGGAAAGGATTCCTCCGCGGGACCAGTGAAAATGACATCGGCATGTTTTGCAGCTTCCTCGGGTAAAGCGGTTACGTGGAGGCCGCCGAGCAATACTTTGACGCCTCGCTGCCTGTATTGATCCGCAATCGCATAAGCTCGTTTGGCATTGGTAATGTATACCTGTATAGCGACCACGTCGGGATCATCATCAAGATCAAGCTTTTGAACATGCTGATCCACAATGACGGCTTCATCGCCATCAGGAAGGTAGGCAGCCAAGGTCGCCAGGCCCAATGGCGGAAACAAGGAATACTTTATGGGTCGCCACAGAGGGTCCTCGGCTTCAAGAAGCGATGGCAAGATAAACTTAAATTTCATGGATCGTTGAATGAAACCTTACATCAAAAGGATGTGTCAACCTTTATTGCTTTTTTTTACAAAGTTATTTGTTTTTAATAGTTATTTATTAAATATCTATCTTTGCCAGTTGGTTTTTGTCCATTGGGAGTAGGATCGCTCAACAAAAGTAATTCCGTTCCATTTCGTCAGGGATTCACAAGCGATCAGTTGACGATTAGTCCTGCAAATACTGGAGCTGGCTGAGATATTTTCCACTGGATGATGTTAGGAAAGAACAAAGATCGCTCAACATGAATTTGAGATATAATGCTCTCTTTCTCACAAATTACGATTGTGCATTCAAAACCCATTTTTTTAATTGCAATTGAGACACATTCTCAATAGGTTGTGGTCGTAGTTACGATCATGGAATCAGCAGTAAATAGCAACCGTTCGGAATCCTGGTTACCACTGCCACAGATGGGCAAGGGACAGAAGGTTCGCGTTCAAAAACTCGAAGGTCATGAGTCTGTTTGCAATCGTTTGCGCGAGATGGGTTTTTGCGAAGATTCCGAGGTGCGTGTCCTCAACAACAGCAGCGCAATGCTTTGCCTGGTATGCGGCTCCAAAGTATGCCTGAGTCGACAAATCGCCGACTCAATCCTAGTGGAACCCACTGTCTCGTAATGTCATCTTCAGCCTGCTTGAGCGATTTAGAACAGAGCGCTTATGCTGTCATTGGATCCATCCCCAGTGGTGACGCGTCCATGACGCGCTTGCGTGAACTTGGTTTGTTACCCGGTACACGTATCCAATTGATCCGACGAGCGCCTTTGGGAGATCCCATTGAAATCTCCGTGCGCGGGTCCCTGATTTCAATCCGGAAAAAGGAAGCAGACCTCATCAAAATCAATTTGTCCTGACTGATATTCATGCCTGATAAGAGCTCTGAGGATTCAAATACGCCCTCTTCCAAATCCAGTGAAGGAATGATATTCGCACTGGTTGGAAATCCAAATTGCGGAAAGACCACTCTCTTCAATGCCCTTACGGGCCTCAAACAAAAAGTCGGCAATTATCCGGGTGTGACTGTTGAACGCAAGGAGGGCGAATGCTTTCTGACACATGGGGAGAAAGTCAGGATTATTGATCTACCCGGAGCCTACAGCCTGAATGCACGATCCCCCGATGAGGCTGTCCTAAGAGACGTTCTTCTGGGCCGTCGGAAGGACACCCCAAAACCTGAGCGTGTGATCATCGTTCTGGATGCAAGCAATCTCGAACGGCATCTGTATCTCACGACACAGATTCTGGAGTTAGGTATCCCGTGCATCCTTGCCCTGAACATGATGGACGTAGCCCACGAGCGGGACTTGGTGATCGACATTCAGGCCTTGTCGGAATCCTTCGGTGGCATCCCTGTGATTCCAATGGAGGCAAGCAAGCGCAAGGGCATCACAGAACTCAAGCAAAGCATGGCTCAGCCAGAGCTGCCGACATCCGAGTTTCGAGTTGCTTTTCCGGGGGAAATCAAATCAGGGCTTGAATCTTCCTGGAATGCATTGAAGACATCCGGCGTTTTAGTGAATGAAGGGTCACTTCTGGAACCACTTTATCTTTTGTCGGATCATGATCCGACACATTATGGAATTAAAAACAAGCAGATGGATGCCATTCACGATTGTCAGAAAAAACTGGCAAACCAATTCCCTGGCTGGGAGGATAGGCTGGTGGCTGCACGTTACGACGCCATCCATGACATCACACAGAGAGCGATTCGCCGACCCGATGAAATAGAGAGTACATTCACCGACAAGCTGGATGCCGTTTTTCTCCATCCCGTGTGGGGCTGGGCAGCTCTCTTACTCATTCTTGGCCTGCTATTTGGACTGATATTCAAGGTCGCAGATGGCCCCATGGGATGGATTGAATCGCTTTTCGCTTGGGCTGGAGAATGGGTCACCGGGCGGATGAGTGAAGGTGATTTGCGCGACTTGATCGTAGACGGTGTGATCGCGGGAGTTGGCGGAGTTGTCATATTTCTGCCTCAGATCCTGATCCTGTTCTTCTTCATTGGGATGATGGAAGATACAGGTTACATGGCTAGAATCGCGTTCATGATGGACCGATTGATGAGCAGAGTAGGATTGAATGGAAAATCCTTCCTTCCCTTGTTAAGCTCGCATGCATGTGCTGTTCCCGGGGTGATGGCAACCCGTACCATTGATAACCCAAAAGATCGACTTATCACCATCCTCGTCTCACCTTTGGCAGGTTGTTCAGCGCGCCTGCCTGTTTATTTATTGATGATCGCTGTGCTTGTTCCATCAGACGAGATCCCCATCCTAACCAAAGTTCTCTTTCTGCTATTGATGTACGGATTGGGCATTGGTGGTGCCTTTTTCTTTGCATGGATTTTCCATAAACGACTACTTAAAGGTGAGGGTGCCCCAATGATCCTTGAACTACCCGCTTACAAAAAACCAGCTCTCACTGCTGTTTTATGGCATGTATGGGAACGCACGCGCATCTTCGTTCGAAGGGCGGGAACGGTGATTCTCGGCATTTCCATACTTCTGTGGTTTGCAGTAACTTACCCTAAATCTGATAATCCAGACCCATCGACAGCCATGGAGTACAGCTTGGCAGGTAAAGTAGGCAAACTCATAGAACCTGCCATTCAGCCCATGGGGTATGATTGGAAAATAGGTATTGGTTTGATTGCTTCATTTGCGGCACGTGAGGTATTTGTGAGTACCATGTCCATCATCTATTCGGTGGAGGAGAGTGAAGGAATTGAACCTCTCAGGGACCGATTGCGTTCAGAAAGAAAAGCGGATGGTACTCCCGTTTACACAGCAAGGGTCTGTTTGAGCCTTATGGTGTTTTACGTATTTGCCATGCAATGCCTGAGTACAGTGGCCGTGGTCAAACGAGAAACCAATGGCTGGAAGTGGCCGTTGTTCCAGATTGCCTACATGACAATTACCGCATGTCTGGGAGCCTTGCTCGTTTATCAGATAGGTGGCATGCTAGGTTACGCTTAAAATTCACGATCTTATGGAACAAGACCTCCAATCTGTCCTGGCTCTGGGCATTGTT
>JBDQII010000321.1:0-5997 GCA_040264395.1 Verrucomicrobiota bacterium | reverse complement strand
TGTACTCGTGTTTTGCCAGTCCCCATCAAACGAAACGCCCTGAAAACAGAACCATAACAAGCTCAAGGCAGCTAAGGCGATCGTGCAACCTGCCAGATCTTCAGCTCGATCGTATCGACCACTACTTTCTGTCACTACCGGTACGATTTCTGCCGAGGTATGCGATTCGGCCTTCGAGATGGTCTGCTTGATCAGTTCTTTCTCTTCAGAATTAAAGAATGTTTCGATATTCATGATTACATTACCAGGAACCTGTTGCACCGCCACCACCGGAAAAACCGCCACCAAAACTTCCGCCACCAAAACCGCTTCCTCTGGAGTTGATTGATTGATAAATAATCCACCACATCAGCCCCAAAACAGCCGCCCAGAAAAGCCATGCCCAGCCGGAGCTCCCTTTTCTTATCAGGGAAACCACCGTGAATATGGTCAAGATGACACCCAAAACAACCAGGCCATAATGCCAGAGAGGCCTCGGGGGAGGCTCAATTTTCTCTCCAAGAGCCATTTGTGCAAGAGCTTGTGTACCTGCCATGATCCCTCCCTCAAAATCGCCAGCCTTGAAGCGTGGGATGATGTGCTGACTCATGATGTCCCTGCAGAGGGCATCTTTTTGTCTTCCAAATCCAGCCCCCAGCTCAATGCGTGCTTTTCTGTCATCGACTGCGATCAGGAACAGGATGCCCTTGTTCCACTCGACCTCTTCGGATCTGCCAATCCCAGCTCCCTCAAGCCTGACCTTTTTATGACCGATGCCCCAATCGTCATAAAGGATGCGTGCATAGGTATCGATGGACATATCCCCCGCACCATAATCACTGATGCTGCCAATGCTTGCAATGATGATAGGGACAGCCTTTTTCCTGAGAACCTCCCCCAGCTGCTTTTTGAGTTGTTCAGAGGCGGTCGCCGACAAGAGGCTGGCTTCATCCGTGATGAATTGCTTTTCAGCGGGTTTTTCGGGGAAGCGGATTTGTGCTCGCGATATCTCAGGCAACCCAAGCAGGAGGCAAAGGAAAAGAACGCATTTCAGAGATGCATTGTACATTTGAGTCAAGTGAGCAGTCACGACAGGTTCCATATCTAATTGAAATCTAAATCAGAACTCGACCCTTTCACATTACAAAAACAAGACTGCTTTGTAAACCTTGCTGCAATGGACGACCTTGGGTGCCTGATTAGGGATTGAAGATACAGGGATAACTGTCGATACCTTGAGGAACGAAGCGTCTATACTTTTTACGAAAGCATAAAAGAAAATGGCTCCAGAGGTTGGACTTGAACCAACAACCGATCGGTTAACAGCCGATTGCTCTACCATTGAGCTACTCTGGAACTCACAAGAGGCCGTGAATTTATGAATCACCGAAGGCTTCGTCAATAGCTTTTAGTGGTTTTTAGCAAAAATTTTAAGATTGGGTCCAATACAGGGCCGAGTCAGGAGGTTTGAATGATCTCAATACCTTTTTTTCTTAATGTCTCCAGATATTGAACCGGGGCTTTGCGGTCGGTGATGATGGTGTCCACTTGATCGAGCTCACACAGGAAAGAAACGGATTTCCGGCCGAATTTGGTATGGTCGAGGCAAAAGATTACCTTTCGAGCTGCGCGTATCATTTCTTTTTGAATATCGATCAGCAGATTGTGCGAGTTGGTAATGCCCTCCTCTGTGATTCCGCCCGAACCCATGACAGCGATATCTGTATTCATGCGCGAAAATGATTCGATGGCCAGTGGGCCTACCAGTACACCCAGGCGAGGATAGATGACTCCGCCGGAGAGAATGACTTCCACCATGCCGTTGGATGCATAAAGATTGGCGACGGGAAGTGAGTTGGTGATGATTTGAGGAGATTTGACTTCAATGTGTTTCGCTACATGATAGGCGGTTGTTCCTGCGTCGATAATGATGCTTTGATTCGATGGTATGCAGTCTGCGCAAGCTTTCCCTATGTATTCCTTTTCATCAATTTCCCGTGTATCGCGTTCTGTGAAGATGAACTCCTGTGATTTGGGTTGGATCAAACGAGCACCTCCATGGGTTCGTTTGAGCTGTCCCCGAGATTCCAGCAAAGTGAGGTCCCGCCGAACGGTGGAGACGGAGGCGTCGACCAACTCAGAAATCTCATCGAGTGATGAAAACTCCACATCCTGAAGGTAATCTGTGATTCGTTTTTGACGTTCTTCCGCTTGCATGTATTTGCTTATTGATATCGGTTACAGAGTGGGAACCCCCGTCGCTCATCGGGATAGCGGACGGCCAACTTATTTAATTTGCCATACGATTGCGTTGAGGTCACCTCAAAACGGTCAAAATCTATCAAACAATTGAAAGACCAAGGTTTTCAGTCGTAATAAGCGCCAAAAGCTTCCAAAATAGGATAGATTGTGAGAGCTAATGGTAGAAAATGATAGATAGCACTTGACATTTTTCTGGTTTTGGAAGATTTTGATTACTATAAATTTCATATGTCCAGTCCAACGTCCATTCCGCATCGAGCTGTCGTAGAGCACTGGGTGCGTCAAGCTGTTTATCAAAGGCTTGGTCAATCGGCGCCACGAACAGCTCAGGCGCCCACTCCGCTTTTGGTAAATATCAGTGCGCGTCATTGTCATCTGACGCAGGAGGCGGTGGAGGCCTTGTTTGGTCCAGGTCATCAACTTTCGGTTCACAAGTCGCTTTATCAGGACGGCCAGTTTGCTGCCAAAGAGACGGTTACTCTGGTGGGGCCTCGTAGTCGTGTGATCTCCAACCTGCGTATACTCGGTCCTTGTCGAAATATCAATCAGGTGGAGCTGGCCTACACTGACGCGGTTGCTCTTGGTTTCGATATCCCTCTGAAAAGTTCGGGTGACATCGAGGGAACTCCGGGCGGGATGCTGATGGGGCCCAAAGGATTCTTTGAAATGAACAAGGGAGTCATCCGCGCATTACGCCATGTGCACATGCATCCGGATGACGCAAAATTTTATGAAGTGGCTCAAGGCGATTTCATGAAGATGAAAGTGGGAGGGCCCTGTGGTATTACCTTTGATGAAATGCTGGTAAGAGTTGATCCCAGTTTTAAACTTGAGGTGCACATCGATACAGACGAAGGCAATGCCTGTAATCTATTGCCCTCCACCACCTGTGAAATCCTGAAGTAACGCATCCACTGAATCATATTTTAACTTTCCAGAAATCGAACAACGCAAAACAAAACCATTATGAGTGAAGCATTAGGCATGATTGAAACAAAAGGCTATGTCGGCGCGGTGGAAGCCAGTGACGCCATGGTCAAGGCCGCGAACGTCCGGCTTGTCAAAACCATCCCCATTGGCGGGGGAATGATCACCGTCCTTGCCCAAGGCGATGTGGGCAGTGTGAAGGCAGCCGTTGATGCGGGTGCCAACGCAGCAGCTCGTGTCGGTGAATTGATCAGTTCACACTTGTTGGCTCGCCCGCACGACGACCTGCTGAAGGCATTTGTGGACGCGCCCAAATCCAGGAAGTAATTCATCAATCAATACAATTTAACAAATAAATATTATGGCAAATCAAGCAATTGGCATGATCGAAACGCGTGGCATGTGTGCCATGCTCGAAGCCTGTGACGCGGCCCTCAAATCCGCCAACGTCAGCATGGTCGGCTGGGAAAAGATTGGTTCAGGATTCGTTACGAGCTTTTTCCGTGGCGATGTGGCAGCCGTCAAAGCAGCTACCGACGCCGGAGCAGCTGCCGCTTCGCAGGTAGGTGAGGTGATCAGTGTTCAAGTTATCCCGCGACCTCATGAAGACTTGAGTGCATTGGGTCCGTGGTTGAAGCAGTAGCCCGTAGCCTCTTTGGCGTCTTGTCCCGGGTGATTGGCATACAATGAAAATATTGGTCGCAAACATAGGTTCGACTTCCCTCAAATGGCGTTTGTTCGCCTTTGAAGGCGCGCAGTTTAGTCTGTTGCACAAGGGGGGCCTGGAGCGCGTGACCGATTATCCTGCCGGTATAAATGAGTGTCTTGGACAACTGAAGCAAGCTGGTGCCATTCGGGATGAATCCGAATTAAGCGCCGTAGGATTCAAAACGGTGCTGGCACAAACCGTTACGGGTTGTGTCGAGTTAAATGAAGTTGTTCTGAAAGACATGGAGGGGGGAAATCTCATCGCTCCTGCTCACAATCCTCCTTACCTGACAGGAATCAGGCTTTTTGCGGAACGCATGCCGAAGACGCCGCTTATCGGCCTATTTGAAACAGCCTTTTATCAGTGGATTCCTGACACTGCGAAACGATACGGCGTGCCAGATTCATGGTATCAGGCGGGGGTAAGGCGATGGGGATTCCATGGAGCCAGTCACAAATTCATTGCAGAACGCTCCGCTGAATTGCTGGGTAGAGAGGATATTGCTCACCGTGCCCGGCAGCTTTATGTCGATCAAGGTAACAGCACGATCGGAGATGGAGATTGTCGTGTGATTTCATGTCATCTGGGTGGTAGCTCATCTGTGACCGGTATCCGTAACGGCGTCGCCATCGGCAACAGCATGGGGCTGAGTCCTCAGTCCGGTTTGCCTCATAATAATCGCGTCGGTGATTTGGACGCTATGGCGATTCCTTTCATGATGCAAAAGAAGGGGCTGACCTTGGACCATGTGATCCGTGACCTATGTCATGAAGGAGGACTCAAAGGAGTTTCTGGAGGTCACAATGACCTGCGGGACGTGCAGGCTCAAAGTGACCAAGGCAATCAGGATGCTCAATTGGCAATCGACTTTCTGGTTGCTGAAATCAGGCGCTGGATTGGATCTTATTACCTCGAATTAAATGGAATTGATGCGCTCGTTTTCACTGCAGGTATTGGTGAAAACCGAGCCATGATGCGAGAGGCTGTTTGTGCGCAACTTGGAAATCTTGGGATATGCCTGAACCCAGTTGAAAATGAAGCATGTCAAGCCACCGAAGCTGTGATCAGTCACGAGGACTCTCCCATCAAGGTAATGGTGATACCCACCAACGAAGAGCTCGTGGTGGCTCGGGAAGTAAAACGATTTTTGGAAAAAAACTAACAAACGCAAAACAAATCTTATGTCAAATCAAGCAATAGGAATGGTAGAAACCCGCGGTCTGATTGCCCTCGTAGAAGGCACTGACGCGATGTTGAAAGCGGCGAATGTCAAGCTGGCTGGCCCCATGAAGCAGGTGGGTAACGCCCTTGTATCCGCTGTCGTGGTAGGTGATGTGGCAGCCGTCAAGGCTGCGACGGATGCCGGTGCCGAGGCTATCAAGGCCGTCGGTGGCGAGTTGGTCAGTGTGCATGTCATTGCGCGTCCGCACAACGACATCGACGCTGTCTTGCCTCATTGATCTTTTTCCTCAGTCATCACATAACCGCGCATGTTTCTTGCACGAGTCGAAGGAGCGGTGGTCGCCACCAAGAAGGATCCCTCCATGTCGGGACGCAAGCTGTTATTGCTTCGTCCCCAGCTAGTGGATGATCAGGATCCGACTCAATTTCGTTCCGGCAAAAATACCATTGTCGCAGTGGACAGTGTCGGGGCGGGGGAAGGTGAAATGGTGCTCTTTTGTCAAGGAAGCAGCGCACGTCTTGCACCGAGTCTGAAAGGTGCGCCGGTGGATGCCGTGGTGATCGGTATTGTCGACACCGTGGATGTATTGGGAAAGCAGATCTTTACGACTCAAGCCTGACGGCTGGAGGGGGAATTCCAAAACGATCAATGAGATACTGGGAAATCGAACGCAGGTGAGCGATTCTTTCCTCATTTTTTAAAACTATTCACCGATTAATTTTTTACCATGAGTTCACAGATCAACGAATCAGTGATTCGCGACGTCATCCAGGAAGTGCTTGGTAGGCTTGGGAATGATGCCAACTTACCGCACACCGGAGCCGTGTCATCTTCCGCCTCGTCTGCAGTCGCATCCTCTGGTTCCTATGCTCCGCCATCCTGTGGATGCGACAGCAAGAAATCCAGTCAGGGTGGACGCCACGGAGTTTTTGCTACC
>JBDQII010000320.1:0-5999 GCA_040264395.1 Verrucomicrobiota bacterium | reverse complement strand
GTTGCTTTACTGCAATCACATAAAACCACATGAGATTCACCGCAACCTTTCCGCCCCGTTACAAAACTGTAATCTTCATCCGAACCATTTGTGTGATCGACTTCGCAGAGCATCCTGCTCTACCGCAAACGGAAAGCCTGAAGGAAGATGTTTGTTGCGCTGCATCCCTTCCCCTCGAGACATATTTTTCAATTTTAAGGCAGGATGAGTGTTCCGGCTTTCAGTGAACACTTAATCGTTGGGAACATACAGGATGTATTTGAGCTCAGATCGCTGAAAACGCTCTTCCCTAACGCTGTCTTGCTTTGTAGGATCATTCGATGATTCCTACGAATATACTGCTGGCATTGCTTTCATTTGCGCTCCTACTGCAATCCATTGAGGCTGTCTCAGCAGAACCAATCGCAGGATGGAGAACAGGTTTCAGTCGTGATGACATCACGCCTTCTTCTTCCATGTGGATGAGTGGCTATGCCGCACGCGATCATGCTTCAGAAGGAACGCGCACCCGTCTTTGGGCAAAGGCATTGGCTCTGGAGGATGCGAAAGGTAACAGAGCGCTTTTGATCACACTGGATCTAGTGGGTGTGTCAAGGGAGGTCACAGATCCCGTCAGACATGAGATTGCGGTCAATCATCAACTTGGATTAAAAGACGTCCTCATCAATTGTTCCCATACCCATACTGGACCTGTCGTCGGTGAAAACTTGAGAACGATGTATATTCTTGAAGAAAATGAATCTCAAAAACTGGTCAACTATACACGTCACTTAAAGGAGCGACTGGTCCAACTTGCAGAGGTTGCATTTTCGAATTTGGAAGTATCCAGATTACGAGCAGGTCAATCTCAAGCCACTTTTGCAACTAACAGGCGCGAGAACCCTCAATCACACGTTCTCGCCTGGCGAGCGTCAGGAAAATTGAAAGGCCCAGTGGACTATTCGGTACCCATTCTAGAAATCAGAGATATGGATCATCATTTGAAAGGACTCGTATTCGGTTATGCATGTCATGCAACAGTCCTGAGCGATTACCAATGGTCGGGTGATTACCCGGGCTTCGCTCAAATACAACTTGAATCGCGTTATGATGGAATTCAGGCCATGTTCTGGGCCGGGTGTGGTGCAGATATCAATCCTTTACCAAGACGCACGGCCGAACTTGCTGAACAGTATGGCAGGGAACTTGCCCAGGCTGTGACTCAGGGAATCAAGGGAGTAATGGGCGAGGTGTCCCCGATCCTGAAAACCGATTATGCGGAAATACCCCTGCTCTTTGCCCCATTACCTTCAAGAGAAGATCTTGACTCCGAAGCCCAGTCTGACAATCCGTATGCCGCCTCCCGTGCACAAAAATGGATAAATCATATGAAGCAAGGCCATCCATTGCCAACGAGTTACCCCTACCCCATAGGTCTTTGGAGATTGGGTCATCAGGTCAAATGGCTCACGATGGGCGGTGAGGTAGTTGTAGACTTTGCACTGACCTTCAAGCAAACCTACGGCAGCGACTTGTGGATCGCAGGTTACTCGCATGATATCATGGGCTATATTCCCTCGAGACGAATCTGGAACGAAGGAGGCTATGAAGGTGGGGGGGCCATGGTTTATTACGGCCAACCCACTCGATGGTCCCAAGATGTGGAACATCAAATATCACAAGCAGTTAAACGCCTAATGAGCAAATAAAACCTCAGGATCTTGACGGATCTGGCCTCGGTGAAGCTTCCATGGCCGTTTGCAATTTTCCTAATAGCCAAGACAGCAAAGCAACCCCACCTATGGTGAACAGAAGAATGAACCACCCAGCGGCATCGTGGTTTGCATCGACCGCCTCGATACCATGATGATGTGCTTGATAACTCAAAAACAACACCCGCATCAAATTTCCGAAAACGGCAAGAGCGATACCAGCGAAAAACAGAAATACCCTCAACTCAAGTTCTTTCAGCATCAGAAAACCAATAAAAAGAGTCGCCATGACGGTGCTTTGCAAGCTTCGTATACCACTGCACGCTTCGTCCACACCCACAGGTCCGCTTGAAAGATGAATCACACTTCCGGCCAAGTCCGCAGGTATCCCGATGACTTCAAGAATCTCTACGGTGGCAAAAGCAACCTGGTGCTGTAGTCCATTGACCACTAAACCCTGAACCACGGAAGGCATGGGCAATGCGATGAGGATAAAAGCATATGAGAATAAAAATTTCGTGATGCCCTTCCAGCCGAAAACGTAATGGAGATTGGCAGTGACAACCAACATGACCCCCAGCGCTAAACCGATCAGCGCGGCGGGCTTCAAACCAAAAGCCGCCTGATATATTTGAAAGGTAAAAAGCAGCCCAATACCTGCGACACCGCATGACACGGATGGCCAGCCCACTTTCAGGCTAGCAGAAGGTCGCACTTGCCAGGATTCCCGGAATAAAAATG
This sequence comes from Verrucomicrobiota bacterium, assembly GCA_040264395.1. Classification (GTDB taxonomy): domain Bacteria; phylum Verrucomicrobiota; class Verrucomicrobiia; order Limisphaerales; family AAA164-E04; genus AAA164-E04. The sequence goes on along the minus strand of JBDQII010000320.1, from coordinate 3,567 downwards.
CGCAAAGGAAAACCACGATCCAGCCAAAAGAAAGATCGGGCTGGTGATTCCAGAACCAAGATGCTTTGGCTGCCAGCCAGGCCAGCGCAATGAAGCTTGGTAGCAATTGCAGGTAAAGAAACCGTTCCGAATATGAGTCTGGAGGCGTCTGCATGGGAGCTTTGGATTCACTTGTCATCAGGGTCTCCTTCTTCTGACGCTTTCGCATTTCCCCACGCTTCAATCTCTTGCAAGTACTCGTCACGAACAAGCCATTGACCCAAAAAACCTTTCAGCCGGTCATCCCCTTTTTCCAATTGCCCGGCTTGAACGGTGGTAGAAACCCGGATGAATTGCTTGGGCCCAAGCAAGGGGCGTCTACTCTTGAAGCTATCCCACACCCTTCCCCAGAGTTTCGAATCAACCATGCGTGTTGACGTACCTGTCGTTTTCTCCCTTTCTTTTTCAAACTGGTATTTCATGGCAACTGAAAGATTGTGATCCAATCGATAGGGCAAGGTTTGCCCTCCGACCATGCCTGTAAAATAAACCAGTTCAAAACGTGACCCTGCAATAAACAGCCGGCGCTCAAACCCTATCTTGTCGCCTTGAACCTCCACCTCTACGTAGTCTGGCTGGATAGGCTGAATTTTCCAGCCTCCCTCAGTCCAGCATCGATCAGGAGTGTGAACAAAAAGGCCTATTTCGTTGATTGATTCACTGTGGCGTTTGGCTATGAAAGCCAGGATGGCATTGCCGGAGTCATCAAGAAACTGACCATTGAATGTTTCATCAGCCACGAGACGGCGTTCCATGGCGTCGCCAATAGGATGATCCACAAAATCGTAACCAGTGACCTCACCCTTTGATGAAAACCAGAATCGCTCCCGACTTTGATCTATTTTAGTATACCAGATATTTGGAAATCCCCATAACGCTATAAGAAGAAGAGAAACCCCAAAAACCCAAAAAGATGAAAGCACCAAATCCTGATGTTGAGATTTATTTTTAATCGCATCCGCCATCAATTACCGAGTATTTTTGCCGACTACCTTCCCCAAATAAAGCCAGCTGAAAAATTTAACTGATTACCATCGTGATACAGTGAATTTATATTATGCAATGATTGATTGAACAACTTCTCCCGCCACATCGGTCAACCTGAAATCGCGACCATTCATGAAATACGTTAATTTTTCGTGATCAAAACCCATTAACCGCAAGATAGTGGCATGAAGATCGTTGACACTCACTCGGTCATCAACCGCCTTAAATCCAATTTCATCCGTTGAACCATGATGGACGCCCCCTTTGACCCCGCCACCAGCAAACCAGTAAGTAAAAGCATGGGGATTATGATCTCGACCCGGATTATTGCCTTTTTGAGAAATGGGTAACCTACCAAATTCCCCACCCCAAATAACCAGTGTTTCATCCAGGACTCCTCTCTGTTCAAGGTCCGACAATAGACCAGCTATGGGCTGATCGGTTTCCCTGGCAAATCCTTGATGATTACCCGCTATGTCCTGGTGGCCATCCCAACTTCGTTGATTCTCCATACCGCCGGAATAAATTTGAACGCACCTTACGCCGCGCTCAACCATGCGGCGAGCCATCATGCACTGCCCCGCAAAATGCTTACAATGATCTTGATCCAGTCCATAAAGTTTTTTGATATGATCTGGTTCACTCTCAATATTAAAAGCTTCAGGTGCCGCCGACTGCATGCGAAAGGCTAACTCATAGCTTTCAATACGTGCATTCAGCTCTGCCCCAGCCGCAGAACGCACATTTTGTGAACGATTCAGTTTTGCCAGCAAATCAAGCTGTGCACGTTGGTTATCCGGGTTTAATTCTAGGGGTGGATTTAAATTATCAATGGGATTCCCTTTAGGGCGAAGCCAAGTACCTTGGTGAACGCTTGGTAAAAATCCAGCTCCCCAATTGCTCGCGTGTCCTTTGGGAAGCCCACGATCGAGTGGATCACTCATGACAACAAATGAAGGTAGATTACGGCTTTCACTCCCAAGGCCGTAAGTCAGCCATGATCCCACACAAGGCCAACCCATTCGGGTGGAACCCGTGTTGATCATGAATAAGGCAGGGCTATGATTATTTGATTCAGTGTGGCACGAATGAACGAATGCCATCTTATCTGTATGCTCTGCCAGATGAGGGAATATTTCACTGACCCACGTTCCGCTTTGACCATGCTGTTTCCAGTTAAAAGGGGATTTCATCAAGGGGCCCACGGCGTTGGTAAAAAATCCAGTCTTGTTGTCAAAACCATTCAATTCCATGCCATCCCGTTTTGCGAGCTCGGGCTTGTAATCCCAGGTATCGACCTGACTTGGCCCACCGTTGACAAATAACCAGATCACTGATTTGGCCTTCACCGGGATTTGAGGGGCTCGCGGAGCCAATGGATCTGGTCCATCAGCAATCAAGGAGGGCGAGACCAAACCCCCATCCTTAAGTAAGCCAGCCAAACCAAGAAGCCCAGCACCAGCTCCGGATTTCCTGAACATTTCGCGTCGGTTCATAGAGACAGAGTCATTCCACATAAATGAATTCATTGAGATTCATGACAACTTGAGCAAAATCCGTGAGCGCCAGCATCTCATAGTTTTTTGAGCCAGAGGAGCGATGTCTCTCTGTTTGGGCTGCAATGAATGCTGCACCCTCAGCTAACTCCAATCTGCCAGGCTTGCGATTAAGAGCTATTTCATAAGCTTTATCCACGGAAAGCATCATTGAATCACCAGCTTCATTCCGTATGCGTTCCGCAAAAGCTTTGGCCCAGTTTCTCACAAATGGACTATTCATGAGAAGCAAAGCCTGCGGGGCCACCGTGGTGGTAGGACGTGTGCCCTGACTGACAAGAGGTTCTGGAGCATCAAAAGACTGCATTGCTGTGATGAGCCTGCTTCTCTTGACTGTGAGGTAAATACTACGCCTCAAACTTGCTGGATCTAGCGATCCTTGACCAAACATGCTTTTGTCCAGTCGCCCGGAAACGGTCAAAAGGGAATCGCGAATCGCTTCGGCTTCTAATCTGCGATGCGCAGGAAAAAAGGGGGCCTGATCGAATCCTGCCTGCTCTTCAACGGATGAGTTTCTGGTTGGTCGATGCGACGTTTGCTGATAGGTCGCGCTGGTCATGATGAGTTGATGCAGAGGTTTCAGACGCCATTGATTTTCGATCAATTTGAACGCAAGCCAATCAAGGAGCTCAGGATGTGCCGGTTGATTCCCAAAGCCTCCGAAATCATTTGGAGTCGAAACGAGCCCTGTTCCAAAATGGTGTTGCCAAAGTCTGTTGACAATCACTCTTGCAAGCAAACGACCCGCACCATTTTCTACGTCAGTCATCCATTCAGCGAGAGCCCGTCTTTTGCCTGAGTATTTCACTCCTTCAGGCGGGTCATGCTTCCATGGATTGCCACTGTCACCGTCGGGATACAAGGCTTTGATGAATCCTTGATTCACCACTTTGCCCTTGGAGTTCGTACTCCCTCGTTTGAGAAAGTATGTTTTTTCAAAAAAATCAGCGCCTTGAGAATGCATTCGAACAGCAGGAAATCCTTC
>JBDQII010000319.1:0-6033 GCA_040264395.1 Verrucomicrobiota bacterium | reverse complement strand
TGCCAAATCGGCGGCATCAAGGTAGGTTTCCAGTGGATAGATTTTTTTGTCACGCACCATTTCATAAATAGTCAGGTTGTGCTGTACTGCGCGGCGATCTCTCATTTTTTCGGGCAAAAGACCGCTGTCGTAGAGTTCAAGTTGCTTGCGTCGCAGGGCTTGCTTCATGGTTGCAATGCGGGCCTGATGTTCGGGCGTATCGATGAGATTACGGACATTGTCGAAATCATGATCATTGTCATAGAATTCCTCGGATACGCGCGCTCGAAAAAAACGCCCGGTCACCGAGTCCGTCTTTCCCGCGCGATGGTGCTGTTCCCAGGCAGCGGTTGCTGGTGCCTTCAAAAGGTAAGCCAGGATATGGCCGGCAGGTGCGAAAGGCATGTAATTCTTGTGGTAAGCGAAACGCGCATCCCGGATCATTCGAACATGATCCAGCCGTTCGTCGGCGCGTTCGCGAAAGGCGACATGGTAGCGGGGCTCCGCTTCAATGCCTTCACCAAGGAATACCGTCCCCTGAAATGTATGGGGTATTTCCGCTCCTGCCAAGCTGAGCCAGGTCTTCGGCATGTCCACAAAACTGACCAGGCGGTCCACGGTCATCCCTCGACTGGATGCCGGGTAGAGGTGCTTGAATTTTTCAGGGATACGTATGACCAGTGGGCAATGAACGCCACTGGCATAAAGAAAACGCTTACTGCGAGCCATGACCCCGCCATGATCCGAGTTGTAGATGATAATCGTGTCCTCGTAGAGTCCGTCCTCCTTGAGGGCATCCAGACAACGCTGTACCCCCCGATCCATATCTTCAACAGCATCGGCATACTTGGCATAGTTTTGACGTATCACTGGAAGGTCCGGGTGGTAGGAGTGCAACTGCATCTTTGCCGGGTCGTGGCGTGTGTTGTCCACTTTGCCATGAGCTCGACTTTCATGGCTGTTGCCAATATTAACAACAGCAAAGAACGGTTGATCAGGTTGGCGCATGCGCCAGCCATAGGGTTCCTTGCCACCTTTGTAATCCCAGCACTCCTTGTCTTCACGCCCACCGATGTTGTAATCAGTTTTGGTTGGGTTGGAAGTGTGGTAACCCGACTTCCTCAGTAGATCGGGATAGTAGGGGATTTTGTCGTGTGGAATCAGGTTTCGGCTGCGCATGGGTTGAGTGCCATTGGAAATCCCGTACATGCCTGTAATCCAGCATGAACGTGTTGGAGCACAAACCGCCGCATTGTCGAAGCAGTAGCGATAACGAAAACCTTCCTGTGCCAGCTTGTCGATGGCCGGTGTCACTACGTTGACGCCCCCATAACAGCTCACCCATGATATCCCGTTGTCTTCACTGGTAATCCATAAGATATTTGGTCTCTCCTGCGCAGACTCACCTCCTACAACGAATCGAACTGCTACGAGCAGGATCCAAATATGTAACTTCATGATCCGAAAAAAACAGTTCATCCACGTGTTTTTTTTCGACCTTTTTGAAATGGGGAAATCACTTACGGGCATACACCAAACATGAGCCTGATCAGGAGTGTGTTCAAGAAAAAGAGTCTTACGATTCAGCCTGCTCATGGACCCGAAGAAATACATTCTGACGGCATCGGGAGCTTGGAATGAGGTTATGGGGCGAACGCTTGCCACCCTTCAAGATGAACCCTGATAAACCTCAAATGCGTTTCGCATGATCTGCTCTGCTGTTCATTTTCTAATTTACGGCTCTTTTGAAGAAATCTAAGTTTCCTTGAAAATTTTTCAATAGCAATGGAGGCGACGCGTATGGGCGAGGATTGTTGCATTGCTGAAAATGAACTGTTTGGTAAACACTTTACAGGCATTCTAGACTAATCTTCATTTGACGGGTTAGTATCATGTGAGTGCCAATAAAATGAGTTCGTTGATCTTATGGAAAGACTATTGGCAATACTATTTTTGATGGCTGCAACCTGGGTGTCCTTTGGTGCAGAATCCTTGCCTCGACTGAACAAGACTCCACAAAATATTGAACAGTTATGGGCGGACTATGACCCAAGACACGAGCCCATTGAGACACAGGTTGTGCGCGAATGGCAGGAAGATGGCATGACACTGCGGTATGTCATCTACTCCATCGGGAATTTCAAAGGCAAGCCTGCAAGCATGGCTGCTTTCTATGGATTTCCCAACGGCGAACAAAAGCTACCTGCGTTGATGCACATGCATGGCGGCGGACAGCGTGCTTTTCTTGAGGTCGTGAGGCGCTACGCCAGGAGGGGGTATGCTACCTTATCCATTAATTGGGGAGGGCGAATGATGGAAGACGCTCACCGTGACGATCCCAACACGGACTGGGGAGTCGTGGATCCGACCCAGAACAATGTAGGCGGCTACTCTAACTTATTGCCGCAGGACAACACGATCGATCCATTTCCATCGGCTCGCAACAATAACTGGTTCCTGCTTACGATTGGATGCCGACGCGGGATCACGTTTCTTGAGCATCAGCCGGAGATCGATAGTGAGAGAATAGGTGTTTTTGGGCACTCCATGGGTGGACGCCTGACGGGCCTGGTGGCAGGAATAGATGATCGTGTGAAAGCGGCTTGTCCGTCTGTTGGGGGAAGCGGTTTTCTACAGACAGATCTGTGGGGTCTGCCCGGCTCTGCGCGACGCGTAAAGGGTGATGTGCATCTTTTTCAGAGAACCATTGCGGGTCAGAACTATCTGGCTCGTGTTCGTTGCCCGATGCTGTATCTTAGTGCCAGCAACGATTTCAATGCTCCAATGGATTTTGTAGAGAGGGGAATGAAACTCATTCCTCATGACAAGACAAGAATAACGTACGCGCCTCACCTCAACCATCGTTTTACTCCAGAGACTGAAATTGCACGACCATTGTGGTTTGATGCCCACCTAAAGAAGCGGTTGCAATTTCCTCATACTCCACTTGCTGAATTGGTCCTCAAGCGGGAAAATGGAATTCCAATCTATCGCGTTCGGCCTGATGCGTCGCTACCCATTGATCAGGTGGACATATATTACGGTTACGAGCGTGACCCCCGCAATCGATTCTGGGCAGATGGACAGGCTAAGGAACAAACTGGGGTTTGGGAGGCTGAATGTCCTGTTTTTGATCTCGACGAGCCGCTATTCGCCTTTGTCAACGTCTATTACCGACTCAGCGAAGAGCAGCGGCGCAAGGGAGATCCTGATCGTTTTGTAATCAGTGCAGCCGAAATGGCATATCCCAGTGCACTGCGCGATGCAAACGTCAAGGCTTCTGAACGTCCGCGCCGCCTGGTAGACGGTTTTTCTCGAGGTTTTCATGACTGGTATACGCTCAATGCCAGTAATCCTCGCCACTGGTTCTTTGCAACGCGCAAACTTGTCGATCCCCGATGGGAAGCACCGCATGGAGCGAAGCTCTCGTTTGAAATCGAATCAAGCGAATCTGGTAATACGCTTGCCGTTCAGTTGAAAACAGATTCCTGGCGATTCTACAGTGGTAAAAAACCTGACACGTGGACGGCATTCGTCCATCTCCCCAAATCTGGTCGTCAGCACGTTGATCTGACAAGTGACGCGTTCAAGAATTCATCAGGTGAGATGCTTAACGATTGGCATGGCTTGACTGAACTTATTTTTCAATCCGGCGCGAAGGCGCAGCCTTCGACGATTGATGAACTCAAACATTGGAGAGGAAAAGTGCCTGCATTCTCGAATCTCCGTTGGACAGGAGGCGAACCGGTAACAAGACAAAAACCATTCCTTCCAATGGATTCCAGCTCTACTGAAAGTCATGCTACAGATTAAATTAAAACAACGGACAGTTGCCGCTATCGCAACTTTACCGAACCACCTCGATGAGGTTTGACAGGATACTACTTCCTCACCGCCTGTCTAGAGAGACCCGGCAGTGAAGGGTTGTCATATTCAGCGCTTACTGAGCGATGGACTCGGATATCACGGGAGCTCTTTGTTGGTCGGTTGGATTGCTTCTGAAGTTAGCGTTTAGCTGAATTTTAAATTTGTTCTTATCTTAAAAGACTGCCCAATGGAGTGTCTCTACGGTCTGCTTTAATCCGTTTCAATGAGACGGAAAATGTGGTTTCAGTGATAGTGATCAACACACTTGAAACACCTTCAGAAACGGTTGAATTACCAGAGAAAGATGCCCAGGCATCGGTCGTAATATTCCCTGTCGATTGAAGTTGAAATGCGGCACTATCATCCGTCCATCGAACGTTTATTTGACCGGATTCATTCCGGTGAACGGACAAGGTAGGGGGCTCCAATAGTTTGCAAGCTTCCAAAGGATTGATGCCGGCAAACGGTCCGCACGGGCGGATGATTCCGTAGCGGATTCGTGTGAAGAAGATTTCTCAGTAAAAACAAAGCGCGCGGTTGCCAGAAGGCCCTGGTTCACGCCATTGGCCGGTGCAATATTTCAGGGTGCGCAATAATTAGTGATATGACAGTCCTGCTGGAGGTAAACTAGTATTCCCGCAGAGTTTGAGGCCTTCAGTGAATGCCTATTTCCCCTCGTTCCAGAGGATGTGTGTTCCACTTTTGCCCGGGACAACAATATCTTTCAAACCATCACCGTTCAGGTCGTGCACACGGATCTGCAGACCAATGCCAGGTCCTTCACCTGCTGGTGCAGTGGAAATAATATGCTTTGTCCAAGTTCCTGTTTCAGGTGCCCATTTGTAGAATTGAATAGTGATGTCGTCGTGGGCGCCCGCATCATTGCCAGAGTGTGCATAATAGCGTTTTCCGGTGATGAGTTCATTGTGATCATCATTGTCAATATCGTCCCAGGCAAGCGAATGACCTTGGGAAAATGATTTGTCAATTAGGTGCTGACGCCAGGTAATTGTCCCATCAGGCTGTGGCGCGAGTTGCTCCTGCCAGTAGAGTCCATAGCTATGGCCGTCAGACCAGATCAAGTCGTTCCGCCCATCGTCATTGAGGTCAATTATGAGGATGGGGCAACTGGCGTGCGGAAGGTCGAAATCATGGTGATACTCCCATGTTCCTGAGAACGGTCCACTTGAGGGCTGCTCATACCAGCCGGATTGGAAAACGATGTCCTGTCGACCATCACCATTGAGATCGCCGAAACCCAGACCATGGCCATTACCACTCTTGGAGACGACATGTTTGCTTGCGGAGACACTTCCATCCTCCGCACGGACAAGGCGAAAAATCTGCATGGGATTTTTGGGGTTCCACGAATTCTCAATATATTCGGGAGTTCCGTCACCGTCGATGTCATGGAGAAAAGTTGCTTCGTTATACCCGGTGCCTGTGTCCACGAGTTGGTGGACGGACCAGAGCCCCTTGGCATAATTGCCCTCTCCCGGATTTTCAAACCAGTCGACATTCTTGAGTGTGAACGCACCGGAAATAACGTCGAGATCGCCGTCACCGTCCATGTCATACAGGTGCTCGGAGTTGTTCTGCATGTAGTCGGCTCCAAAAGGGAGGATCTTGCGGAGCGGCTGCTGCTTGAAATCAGGCGCCTGATACCAGAATTCCCCAGAGGTGATATCCACTTGGCCATCACCGTTGATATCGCCCACTGCGATACCTTCATTATTGTCCTTGTGAAGTTGTTGCACGCGCCACGCATGCTGCGTCGCGGCTTTGCCTGGTGACGTCGTAGTGAAAGCTAAGAAAAGAACCAGGGGGATAATATGTGCGTGATGCATAATGGTGAACTATAGGGATAAATTCGCCCTTGCTTCAAGACCTGAAAGGCACTTGGCTGAAGGCTGGAAACATCCATATCTCAGCCCGACCAGTCCCTCGATTGCCATGACGAGTATCAGGTCCAGAGGGGAGCGTTCAGCGAAGCTTGAAATTCAGTCGGCGTATGGATATGTATCGGTTTATCATCAATGACTCGTTCTTTTTAAAAACGGCCAGCAATTATTTGTCCTCCGATGAATAATCCAAGTTGACATACGAGCCAGGAAAGTTTTTCGCGATTGTTGGTTTTTTGAAAGCAAGCATTACAAGGCAGTAATCAAGCAAGGCGTTGAAGTGAGG